>CAYSXD010000084.1:0-8836 GCA_964434925.1 uncultured Spirochaetaceae bacterium | reverse complement strand
CCTCTTTCTCCTCTTCACAGAATTTCGACGGCACTGCATTACACAAAGGCTGATGGAAAGGTTAAAGGGGAATTAAACCTGAGCTGGAATATATCCCCGCCCGAACTTTCTCCTGAAATAGGGGGGAATCTTTCATTACGAATGAGAAAGGGAATTTATATGGTAATTGAGGCTGATGATATACTGCCTGTTTTGTTTCAGCAGGACCGGTTTCTGGCAGGCCCATACCTTAAACCTTCGGGGACATTAACAATGAGTCTTAAAATATCACTGTAAGGAGTAGATTATGTTAGCATTATTAGCCAAGGGTGGAGTTGTTATGTATTTTATTCTCCTCCTTTCCATTATTGCAACGGCAATTATTTTGGAACGGTTGCTTTATTTTAGAAAAATAAAGGTTGATGAAGAAAAATTTATCGGGCATTTAAAATCTGCAGTCGAAAAAAAGCATTATGAAGAAGCTCTAAGTATTTGTGAGAATAACACTTCTCCACTTTCAAATTTAATGAAAGTGGGAATTGAACACCGGCGGTATGGAAAAAGAGAAATTAAAGATTCAATCATGAGTGCAGCGAATCTTGAAATTCCTCAGTTGGAAAAATATCTTACTTCTTTGGGAACTATTGCCCACATAGCGCCTCTCCTCGGACTTTTAGGAACGGTCACCGGCAATATAAAAGCTTTCGGAGTACTCGGCAGGTTCGGATCGGTCGGTGATCCTTCTCTTTTAGCCTCAGGAATCGCGGAAGCACTTCTTACTACAGCTGCCGGTATTGTTGTTGCAATTCCGGCGATTGCTTTCTATAACTACCTTGTGGCAAAAGTGAACCATATTATTATTTCACTGGAAAACAGAGTCAACGAAATGGTACTTTTCCTAGGGGAGGGAATGTAATGCTATTTAAACGACGGCTGAAGCCAATAGCATCTGTGGAACTGGTCCCAATGATTGATGTTATTTTTCAGTTGGTAGTATTTTTTATGGTTTCCAGCACCTTCATTATTACACCTGGGATAAAACTTAATCTTCCTGATTCTGTTACAGCGGAACCGGTCGTTCTATCGAAAATTATTATAACTCTGGTATCTCCTGATAAAATATATTTAAATAAAGAAAAAGGAGATCTTGCCTCGCTTGAAAAGAAGCTGCATAATTTAGCAAAAACTTCTGATAAAATAAAACGTACTGTTGTTATTCAGGGTGATAAAAGTGTTACGTACAGTCTTATGGTTCGTGTGTTGGATATTTTACGGGAAAATGGATTCACCGGTATTAATTTAAGGATGAAACAGCCTTGAATAAAGTCATTCGGGACAGGAGAAGATTACTAAATTCCTTTGGGATAAGTGTTGTCTTCCATATTATCTTCATTACCGGTCTCGGCCTCTGGAGTCTGAAAATTCCAGCTGCACCCGATCGCACTAAGCCACTGACGGTTGTTATAGAACCGGAAATCATTGTTCCTCAGGTGCATGCGGAACCCCCGGCTAAAAATAAAAAAAATGTGGAAATCAAAAAAGTAATCACTTCAGTGCCCCCGGAACAGAAAGTCCCCATTCCCAAACCATCTCCTGCTCCCGGAACAACAGCCCCGCCTGTATCGCACTCTAAACAGGCAAATTCCTCACGGGAACAGGTTCCTTCACCACAGCCTCCGGAAAGCAGCATACCCCTTCCGATTGCAACCGAAAGCCTTGAGCCTATGTTCTCACCGCGGCCTCCGCCTGTTCCAAAGCCTGGTGATTCAAAAATAGTTTATGGGGATGAGACGGATATCCAGAAAAAAACTACTGTTGACACCCCTCAGAATATAGCAGAATCGCATACAAAAGTATTGTCAGATAAAGAGATTTCTGATCTCTCCTCATCATTACATACTACGGATTCCCCGACTTTTTCCAGTACGAAATTACCACCCGTTACGGGGAAATCATTACCTTCTGTGACTCTGCCGCAATCAATAGAACTCTCTCTTAAGGGAGCCGGCACACGTCGTAGGCCATTAACCATGCTTGACTTAGCTATTCCTGACGAACTTCTTGAAAAGATAGATCATGACAGTTCTCTCACAGTTAGGTTTACACTTATGCCTGATGGTCATATAATGCTGCCTGTAGCAGTAGCATCACAGGTGAGTCCACAGATAGAAACAAAAGTTTTTGAAGCTCTGCGGGAATGGGAATTTAATGTGGTCCCCCTTAGTCAGACACAAAAGAGTATCGAAGGACAAATAACCATACATTTTAAGGTAAAATAAAATGAAAATAAAAGCGGTAGGATTTGATATAGATGGTACTCTCTATCCGAATTCTTCAATGTATCTTCTTTCGTTCACAGCATTTCTCAGGCATCCCCTGCTTTTTTATCATTTTGGGAAAGTACGGAAAACAATTCGAACATTTACGTCTATAGATGATTTCAGACGTGTTCAGGCGGGACTTCTGGCTGCATCACTGAGAGTTGAAAATAATGTGGCTGCTGAGCTGATTGAACATAATATTTACGGGCGGCTGGAGATAGTTTTTAAAAGAGCAAAGCCTTTTTCCGATGTGCGGCCTGTTATCCTCTCTCTTAAAAGAGCAGGATTGAAATGTGCGGCCATGTCCGATCTTCCTATAGGAAGAAAACTGGACTATCTTGGTGTTTCGGATTTGATGGATTTTGCTTTCTCCACAGAAGAGACTGGTTTTTTAAAACCTCATATCCTCCCTTTTAAAAGGCTGGTCAGAGAATTTAAAGTTCTGCCGGAAGAAATACTGTATGTAGGGAATAACTATCGGTATGATATTCTAGGAGCAAAAAAACTTGGTCTTCAAACTGCACACCTTTCAAGGAAACCGGTACTGAATTCTGAAGCTGATATAACTTTTTCTTCATTTATTGAGCTGCGGGATTGGATATTTACGATAAATAATTGACAACAATCTATTCCTGGGTAACAATAAGGGATAAAGACTGGGAGAAGGATAATGGCGTTTTCTATCGGTAATATAATCACACTGCTTGTTGTTTTAATTATACTGGCACTGTACCGGCAATTAGATAAAAATAATCGATCACTGGAAAAAATAAAACGGTATTCAGACAAAATTAAAGAAGAGCTGGATGTTTATGTAGATGAAAAAACGGTAGAAGTTAAAAATTTTGCTATTGATCTTGAAGTTCATCATAAAACAGGAAAGGAAATTTTATCCCGGATACAATCTCTTGAGGAACAACTGGATTCCAAAGCTGGGCATGTAGAAAAAATCTATGAAAAAATAAACGGTTATGACCAGGTTCTGAATGAATTGAATACGATGACTTTGAAAGTTCAGGAAAACCTGAATCGGCTGCATGAAGAATCGGAATTTGTTGATAAAGTAGGTAAGCGGGTAAAAGATGCAGGGCTTTCAGTGATGCATCTTGAAAAATCTTTAACGGAAATTAAAAAAGATTTTTCGAAACAGAATTTAAAGGACCTTCATACTATACGTGCTCTGGTAGCAAAAGATACAAAAGAATATGTTTCCAAATTACATAAAACTATCGAAATTTCATCGATACGGATAAAAGAGCTGGAAGCTGAAGTTTCCAAATTCGAAGTAAGAAAGGATGTAATGGTTCGTGAAGCCGTGGATACTATGAGCGGAAATTTTGATGAACAAATTTATAGAGCGGAGCAGGCCGGAGAACAATTAAAATCTTCTTTCAGGGAACATATTGATGGGATTCTTCATGAAAAAGTCCATCAGACTGAGAGTCTGAAAGAGGAAATGGATAGTTTGCTTACCGGATTGTCTTCACAGATGAATGAAAAGAGTGATCTTTTAAACAGGATGCTGGAAGATTTCACACAAAATATAAATAGTATTGAAAACGGTTATAAAAAATCTCTTCAAAATACGGCAGCACGGGGGAGGAAACTTGAGGATGAAGCGTTTGATACATTAAAAGAAGATATAAATACACGAATAGGAACTGAAAGGAAGGAATTTTCCAAACAGCTGGAAGAAGTACGAAATTCATTATATGAAGATTTTTCTCAATTTCAAAATACATTCAGTTCGTATATGCAGAGTACTGATATAAAATATAAGACAAATATAACCGATTTTAATGATCTTGAACAAAAATTACACACAAAATTTCTTAACATGGAAAAAAGTATTTCTGAGTACGAGGAAGAAATTACCTACAGATTCAGCCGAATTGAGGAGATTGGAAGTGATCTTGATGATCTTGATAAGAATCTCCGCTCAGCAATGGACCGAACAGCGCTTCGGATTGAAGGGGAATTTTCTGCCTATGAAAAGGATCTTGAGGGGCAGCGTGAAAGTTATAAACAGAAATTTAATTCTGAGATGGAAGATATTACTCAATCACTCAGCAGCCTTGAGAATGAGTTAAATGATCTTAAGACAAGAGCTTATGAGAATGTCTCGGAGAAACTTAAAATATTTGAAGATGATTTTTTTACGAATCTCCAGACCCGGAATATGAAGATGGAAGAAAAATTCCTCGAATGGCAAAAAAATATGGATCAATCTTTGACGGACCTTGCGGCCCAGACAAGTAATGACCTTGAGCTTACCAGGAAAAAGAACAATGAGGAGCTCCAGCAGAGATTTCAGGAATTCCGTTCAAAAGTTTTTAATCAGCATGATAAATTCGAAGAAAAAGTTTCTTCCTTTCAGATGAGCATAGAAGATCGGTTGAAAGAATCGGATAGTTCGATTATGACAGTAACGAAGGAAATACAAAACGATATTCTTCATGTAAAGGAGAGCTCTACTGCACTTTTTACCCGCGAATTTACAGATTATAAAGTCGGTGTAACAGATGAACTGACAAAATCTTCACGTGAAGTAGAAAATAAGCTGAAGAATCTCGAAGAACTTCTTGAAGGAAGAGAAAAGGAAATACTTACTGTTCTTGAAACAACTCAATCTGATGTTACCGTCTGGCAGACAAAAGTGCTTCACCAGTTTCAGGAGGCTGAAACTGAACTGCAGACTCATTATGGAGACCTTCGAAGTGAAGTCTTTGATAATATTACACAGATAAAATCGGATTTTGAATCACAACGGGATGATCTGATCATTTCTACACAGGAAGAGCGTGCACGGCTTAAAAATGAATTGAAAGAAATTGGTAATGGTGTTGTGAACCTTGAAGGTGATTTACGAAAACGTACTGAAGAAGCATTTGAAAATTTTAATCGTGAATATGAGGGGTTTTATTTAGAAATTCAGAAGAAAAATCGAGAAATGCAAAGTGAACTGGAAAAACGCATAAAGGAGTTCCGGACAATTTCCCAGGATACAAAAGAAAAAAGCGAACAGCTCCAGAATAAGCTTTTTGGAAAGATAGAGGAAAACTATAAGGTGCTTTCCGTTAATCTACAGGAAATAGATAAACGACAGAAGAATTTTATCTCCCAGACAAAAATCTTTACACGTGCAGATTCTTTAAAAGTGAGCCTCCAGGAGAGTATTGAAGACCTTAAAAACGAGTTGACCCGTGTTGAAGCTCAGGAAAACGGTATTCGGGAGGCGGAACGGAAGTTTGTTGTTATAAAAAAGCTTGGTGATGAAGTTTCCTCAAAACTGAATCGTTTTATGGCGGAAAAGCGTCGTATTGAAGAAATGGAGGGGGATTTTAAAAAGCTCATCAATATTTCCCAGGCAGTTGATCAAAAACTTCTTCAGGTCACCGGGGCTCATGATGATTTGCAGTCTATTCATATAAAGATAAAGCATATTGAGGAACTCGAAAAAGAAACAGAGGCCCGGTATGATCGCCTGGAGAAGAAGAACCATGTTATTGATGCAACAACAGAAAGCATTGATAAGAATTTTCAGTTTCTTGAAGAGCTGGAAGGTCAGGTTCGGTCGCTTAAAAATGTCGTTACCTCTATCCCTGATCAGATTCATGAAATCTCAAACAAAATTGAACCGCTTTCTAAAAATAAGAAAAAAGCGGATGATGCCATAGAAAAACTTAAAAATCTTGATACCCTGCTTGGAGATATAGAGAAGAGGACTGAAAATATGCAGAAAGCCAGAGAGTGGCTGGCTAAAACGGAAACAAGACTGGAAGAAGTTAACAAACAGGCTCAGACACAGGTTAAACTGCTAGGCACCTTATTAAAAGAGGGTGGAAAGGCGGGTTCATCTGATAAAGGCGCCCCCTCAATGGGAACACGGGAGGTAGTAACCCGTCTGGCACATCAGGGGTGGTCTGTGAAAGAAATTGCAAGTACTACTAAATTATCCAGGGGTGAAGTTGAACTTATTCTCGAACTGATACCGAAGAAGTAAGAGGAGAGATCAATGATTCCTGATAATATTTTCATACAACTTCTTGTTATTTTAATAAGTTTTTTCGTGCTTACAAAAAGTGCCGATTTTCTGGTTGACGGGTCTGTGGCAATTGCTTACCGGTTTAATATTCCAAAGATGATTATAGGTATTGTTCTTGTCGGTGTGGCTACAACCACGCCGGAATTTACAGTTTCTTTGATATCCGCTCTCAAGGGATATCCTGAAATAGCCCTGGGAAATGCCCTCGGATCGGTTATTGCCGATGATGCTCTGGCACTTGCTCTTGGTATGATAGTTGCACCCACCTTCATTGCTGTGGACAGTAAAATATTAAAAGGTGCCGGGATTTTTCTCCTTGTTGTTGATGTTATTGTTTTTCTTCTCGCCCTGAACGGTGTTATCAGCCGATTGGAAGGTGGGTTCCTTATTTTACTTCTTATTGGTTATTTCAGCTGGATAGTGATTAATGAGAAACGGAAAAGAAAAGCAGGTGTTTCACCGGTTGTCAATGAAGAAGTTATGGAACATGCCGGAGGGGCGCTCTTACCTCACATCGTAAAGTTTATCGGGGGGGTAGCCGGTGTTATTATTGCAAGCCGGTTTCTTGTGGACTCTTCCATCTGGATTGCTGTATACTTCAATGTTCCCCAGGTTATAATCGGATTGACAATGGTTGCTATCGGTACTTCTCTTCCTGAAATTGCGACAAGTATAAATGCTGCCCGAAAAGGCCATGGAGACCTTGCTTTCGGGGATATTATCGGCGCGGATATCCTGAATATCCTGTGGATTGTTGGATCGGCTTCTCTGGCCAATCCCATTAGAGTTGATAAAAAAATTATTTATTTTGCCTTTCCCGCAATGATCATTGTAGTTGTGACAATGCTTCTTTTCGCCCACCATAAATATCGTCTGACAAGATTCAAGGGGATTATTCTTCTGGGTATGTATGTTGTTTACCTTGTTCTTACTCTCATGCTGTTTCATACCTCTTAAATAGTTTACAAATAAAGGCAGTGTTTCTGTAAAATTTTTTATAAAGCTCATACATTATTTTTTGGAAAATACTTGACGGTAGCTGCTATTGATGAGTATTTTCCATTCAAACGTAGAAAACAATTTATGTACGATACAATAGAGGTGAATATGTCTAAATCCAAGCATAGAAAAAGTCCTGAGGAAAAAAATGCCCGTCCTGAAATTGCTCCGGGGGTAGAGGAGCTGCAGCAGGATGATAGTAAACCGGAAGAGAGTAAACAACAGGATGCACCTGATGAAAATGAGGTTCTATTAAAACGTGTGGAAGAATATGAGAATGAAATTGCTGTATTAAAAGATCAGATACTCCGGAAACAGGCTGAAGCTGATAATTTCAGAAAAAGGCTTTTAAAAGATAAGGAGGAGGCTATACGGTATGCCAACACAAACCTCCTGAATGACCTCATTACCATTATTGATGATTTTGAAAGAGCAATACAGTCCTCATCGGCATCAAAGGATTTTGATAGTTTTTACTCCGGTATCGAGCTCATCGAAAAACAGTTTACCGGTATGCTTGAGAAAAAATGGGGACTTAAACGTATTACCAGTGTCGGTGAAGAATTTGATCCGCAAAAGCATGAAGCCATTGGAATGGAAGAGTCGAATAAATATAAAACACAGACGGTAATAGAGGATTATCAGAAAGGATATTTCCTTCAGGATAGAATCCTGCGTCCGGCGAAGGTGAAAGTAGCAATTCCCGTTAAGAAAGATACCGGAGAAGAAAAAGTATCAGAAAACGGAGAAACAGTTGCCGATGAGCAATAAAATAAATAACTTATAGTAAATATAAAAGGAGAAAATAAAATGGGAAGGATAATTGGTATTGATCTTGGAACGACAAATTCCTGTGTTGCTGTAATGGAAGGCGGTGAGCCTGTTGTTATACAGAATGCGGAAGGGCAGCGGACCACCCCTTCAATTGTCGGGTTTACGGCGAAAGAGGAACGTTTGGTAGGGCAACCGGCTAAGAACCAGAATGTAACCAATCCTGAAAATACAATTTTTTCAATAAAAAGATTCATGGGAAGACGGTTCGCTGAAGTACCAGGTGAGATAAAGATGGTCCCTTACAACATTAAGGATTCCGGTTCAGGTGAAGTCAGGGTAAGTATACATGGGAAAGACTTTTCTCCCCAGGAAATCTCCGCTGCGGTTCTACAGAAAATGAAAAAGACGGCGGAGGACTACCTTGGCGAAACAGTAACAGAAGCAGTTATTACTGTTCCGGCGTACTTCAATGATGCTCAGAGGCAGGCAACAAAGGATGCCGGTAAAATAGCCGGCCTTGATGTAAAACGTATTGTCAATGAACCTACTGCGGCTTCCCTGGCATATGGTTTCAATAAGGAAAATAAAGAAGAAAAAATTGCCGTGTATGACCTCGGTGGCGGAACTTTTGATATTTCAATTCTCGAACTTGGTGATGGTGTTTTTGAAGTAAAATCTACCAATGGTGACACGCACTTAGGCGGAGATAACTTTGATC
>CAYSXD010000083.1:0-8860 GCA_964434925.1 uncultured Spirochaetaceae bacterium | reverse complement strand
GTTGAAATAGAGGAAGATATCCTTACCTATGTAATGGCGCTAATTGTTGAAAAGGGTTTTTTCCATAAAGGTACCTCTTAGCGGTTCCAGATACCAAGAGAGATCATCTTTTTTGAAACCTTTGCATTCCAGTCTTTGTTTGCGTGCGGGTTTGCCGGACTCGGATGGATGATGGAGGAAACAACAGGGTGGGGGGAGCTGTTTTCTGTTTTATTCGTAATGGCAGCAAGTCGTTTTTCTGCGAATTTCCCTATCCCAATGAGATACTTCGGAGAAAATATCTCTATTACTTTCGCTATATGTGTATCGCAGAGGTCTATTAGCTGTTTCCGTTCATCTCTCAAAAGTTTGTCAGGTGTTATGTTTCTGCCTGTTTCCCCCATGAAGACAAGGGGACAATAATTAGCAACAAAATGGTCGGTGAAAAATTTCCCGGGAGTACCGAATCGTTCTTTCATTAACCCCCAAAATCGTTTTCCACTTACCTCACTTCGGGGGCAGTCCCAACCGGTAATCGGACGCTTTTCATGTTCCTTTGCGGGGTGGCCTATATTCCCTGTTATTTTAAGCCATCCGGTAACACTCTCTCTTTCCCCAAAAGGGATTCCATTCTGCGCCATTCCCCAGGGACCCGGATTCATACCAAGAAAGAGTACTCTCTTCTTTGAATTACCGAATTTTTTTACATAGTCCGTATATGGTGCTATAGCGTAGAGGAGTGGATTATATACGGTGAATACACTGCCGGAAAAGGTAAGTGTTTCAATTTTACTGTTAAAAACTTTAGTTTCCCGAAGAAGGTGCTCTGCTGTCGTCATTGCCAGGAAAGATTCGCGAACAGTATTATGGAGGTAATTGTGGTGTTAATCAGTTCTTCATGGATTATTCTGATTCCCGTTTGAGGGAGCAGGTGACCGCTGATCTGATAGAAAGTATATGCGGCGGAAAACTGAAACGCCGATCCCGGTTCTACTCCTCCGCTGAAGGTTGTGTTGTATGATGCAATATTTGTGCTGGGAATAAGCAGTCCCATCCCCCATCCCAAATCAACCGAAAGTCCTTTAATTGGCGTTACGTATTGCAGAGAGGGATAAAATTGCAGAATATTCAGCTGAAGGTAATCGGATGATTTAATAAAACGCTCGAATATATCACTGAAGGTCAACAGGACATTTAAATTGTCGTAAATTGCCAGCCCCCCGTATATATTAAAATAAAGCGGTATTCGCGTATATCCTGTTATTCCCGTAACAGTATCCAGATTTGTTGAAGAGTAGATATTGAAACCGGATCCCAGTCCCCCTCCAAAGAAGAACTGAGATGTCTCAACTGGTTTTTCTTTACCAAATATTGAAAAAACAACGAGAAGGGATATTAATAGAATACTTATACTTTTCTTCATAATCTTACCGGCGATCGGAGTTGAACCGATACAGAGTTGCCCCCGGCAGATTTTGAGTCTGCTGCGTCTACCAATTTCGCCACGCCGGCTCCTGGAATAAAGTTAGTACATAGTTCAAAAAAAATCAAGAGAGAGAGGTGGACGTGGTGGTGGTTTCTGATATACTTTGTTATCTGTTATGTGGTGGCCTTTTAGAAAGAAAAAAATAAAGCCTGAACCGGAAAGTATTGTACAGGAACGGTGGATGACTGATTTTACCGGGGCTGATAGCCGCTTTCGGGTAGAAAAGGATGAAAACTATCAATCTGATTATGTACGAAACGGTTTTCGTCTGACACTTCACCGGCAAAACCTTTTTGCCTGGGCACTCTTTCTTCCTTACCGTTACCGGAATATGGTTCTCTCTGCAAGAATTGTTCCTGTCCATGATAATGGTCACGCTTCTGCAGGAGTGGTATTCCGTTATGCGGATGAAAAAACTTATTACTATGCTCTTATTGATCCTGCGGGGGTTTTCCGGTTTGATGTGGTTTTTAATGGAATGCCGAGAACTCTTATTCCCTGGACAGAATATACCGGGAAAAATAACAGAGAGATTCTTCTGACTGTTGTTTCACATGGCACTTTTTTTGCAATTTTTATCAATGATCAATGGGTTGCTGAAGTTGGTGACGAAACAATAGACGCGGGATTTGCAGGTTTTGCCGCGCAGAATTATGGAGAAAAAGATTCTGCCGGGTTTATTCTGCAAAGCTTTACAATTGAATCGCGGGATCTTGAAGTAGAAGATTTTTATGATACAAGGATTAAAGGGGGGGGTATTCCTCCGTCAAACAGAAAAAATCTTGCACGGAGGTTTTTTGATACCGGTCAGTACCGTGCCGCATTGGTACAGCTTAAAAAGGCATTTTCCAATAGTAAGCCGGAGCCGGAAGATTTTTTACTGGAAGCTCAAATTTGTAATTTTTTAAACCTTGAGGCTGATGCGTTAGCAGCCATTAACCACTGTTTCCCCGTTGAAAATAATAATAAGGAAATTGTTCTTGAAAAAGCGGGGATACTGTACCGAATGAACAATTTTCTTGAGCTAAAAGAGTATCTCATATCTACCCGGATGGTCTGGGAACAGGAGCCAATTGGCTGGAATTTGCTGGGTAACGCGGAGGATGCTCTTGGGAATTTTGATAATTCCTATGAATATTATCAAAAAGCTGTCGAACTGGATGGGAGCAGCGGGGTTTATTTTTACAATGCGGCCAGGGTATGTGAAAAAAAAGGAGACAGGAAAGATGCCTTTCACCTTTTTTACCGGGCGGCTTCATGTTTTTTCCAGGAGGAAAATTATCAGGACCTTAGGTTTACCCTTTCCCATTTGAAAGAGCTTTCACCGGACAATCCCGTTAGCAGTGCTTTTGAAGGCAAGCTGCTTTTTCAGGATGGGAGAATTGATGAAGCTTTTATTATTTTTAATACATTACGGGAAACCGGTAATGCCGACAGTTCAATTAACTTTCTTTATGCGCTTATTCTTGCCGGAAGAGGAAAACGCCGGGAAGCTGATGAAGTATTAAAAATTGTTGTACAGGAAGAACCTGAATATTATCTCTACTGGTTTCGTTACGCTGAAAATCTTTATTTTCTTGGGAAAGACGGTTCGGCAGCTTTGGGGAAAGCTCTTGAATATAATAATTCAGACCCATGGGTTATGAACCTTGCCGGCCTTTTTGCTCTTGATGAAGGTAATACTAAAAAAGCTCTTTCCTGGTTTGAACAGGCTTTCGAAAAAGATCCGGCTCTCACAGAAATTAGGATTAACTATTCGGAAACATTGATGAAATTGGGAAGGAGCACAGAAGCTTTTGCTCTTGTTAAAGATGATGAGGGTGCTGAAATAATAAATCAACGGGGAAATCTTCAGGTTAAAGCCGGGCAGTATGATGAAGCAGTCGGAACGTATCTGAGGGCTGTCAAATTATCTCCGGAAAATAGAATCTACCGTAAGAATTATGCGGACCTTCTTCTAAAACTCGACAGGATCCTGGAAGCTGAGGAAGTGTTTGCACGCCTTTTGGAAGAAAAATCCGAACCGGCTCTCCTTGTTCAGATTGCCCGGATTGCTGATATGAAGGGGGAATTCCGGAGAGCGGAAATAGCGTACCAGGAAGCATTGAAATATGATTCGTCAGATGAGTTTGTAATAATGGCCTATGTTTCTTTCCTTATTTCCCGAAACCAGTATAAAAAAGCACAGACTCTGCTTGAAAAAGTGTCTGATGCGTATGCTCCTGAAAAGAAAAAAAGAATGAGTGATGAGATACGTCAGGCAACAATGGAAAGGTATGAATGCGGTATATGTCACAGAGAATGGTGGGTCCCTAATGATATACCTGAAATGGGAGTGTTGAAGCTTCATGGTGAACCGCATCCCGAATCCCCTGCCGGAAAATGTCCTTCCTGCGGGAAAGTATACTGTGTTGCCTGTACGCTGAATACAATTCGGGATAACAGGTTTATGTGCGCTGATTGTGATATACCATTAAAATTATCAGAAAATTATCTGCGGTATCTTGCCGCCGGTTATGCGAAGGATTCATAGATCTGTTATCTTGACAAAGATGTATCAATCAGTAAGATGAAAAAATGAGAAAGAAAATTTATCTGTTATTCCTATGTATATTTTTTGCTGTAATTCCTGTTCTTTTTGGGCAGGAGATTCTTACTGCGTCACAATATTTTGACACTATATCATCTGTATATGGCTCAATAAAAGATTATACAGCGTGGATAACAATCACAACAAAAGATACCGAGATGAAAGGGACCCTTCTCTATAAAACACCCAATCTTTTACGGATAAATTTTTCCCAGCCGAAGGATCAGGTGATCAATGTAAATGGCAAGACCCTTACTATCTATATACCGAATCAGAATGTTGTTATGGTGCAGGAGCTTAAAAAGCATAATAACGCTTCTCTTGCCGTTATGGCTACCGAGCAGGGGCTGGAACTTCTGAAACAGGGGTATAGTGTTGCATATCTCAAGAGTCCTAACCTTGTCCCTCTTGATGAGGGATCAACGGAAATGGTTGTTAAATTGAATTTAGTCTGGCGAAAAACTGATGAAGGGTACCGGCAGATAATAGTATCCATCTCGAAAAACGGAATGATTCGCAGAATGAAGGGGATTACTATAAATTATGAAACTTTTCAGTATGATTTTACCGAGATACACATAAATCAGGATTTGCAGGATACCCGTTTCCAGTATGATCCCCCGCCTTCCGCCTATATGATGAAGAATTTCCTATTCGAGCCGGGGCAGTAAACTATGGAGGTACTCGGAGAGAGACTGAAAAAAGTACGCAATGATAAAGGTTACTCCATAGAACAGGTTTCGAGAGAGACGAATATAGCACGTAGGTATCTCAGAGCGCTTGAAGAAGAGGACTTTTCTGTTTTTCCGGGAGATACATATCTTGTTGGGTTTCTTCATAATTACGCTCAGTATCTGGGGCTGGATTCGGAAGAAATGGTAACTCTTTATAAGAACATGAAACTTCAGGAACAACCTGTTCCTATGGAAGAGCTTCTTGAACAGCCGAAATTCCACATTCCTCCAAGACTTATTATTAGTCTCATACTTATTCTTGGAATAGGGGGAGGTGCCTTTTATAAATTTGTCTTTATTCCCCGGGCAGGAGAAACCGGAACAAAGACCGCTATTGTTAAAAAAGGTAAAAATGTTGTTCCTCCCAAGGAGGAGTCTTCCGTATATGAAGTTAAAGAAGCTGTTGTGGAAAAGTATTTTAAGGAAGGGGAAACTTTTCTTATTCCTGTTGGAGACCGGAAAGTAAAGCTATATCTTAAAACTATCGGGAATAATGTTGTTTTTTCTTCACCTGAAGGTACTGTTAGTCTTAATCTTGGTATAAGCAAGCCGGTTGATCTTAATGGTGACGGGAAAGATGATATAAATATTACTGTCAATGATATTGATAAAAAAGGGAAAGGAGCGGTTATTCGCTTTGACCGTTATATCAGTTCTGCTGTTTCAAAATCCAAAACTAATGTTACTTCTACAGCTCTCTCGGAACCAGTGGTAAACAGAGGAGTACCAAATAATATTTCCCGGAAGAAACCTGTTACGATTGTGCTTACTCAGGATCAGAATAAACCCTATTTTCTTACGCTCATTTTTCGCGGGTACTGCTTTATTCGTTATAGAGTTGATGGAGGGAAAAGAGTCGAACAGTATTTCAATAAAGGGGAAACTCTCCGTCTTGATGTTAATAAAGAAGTTCAGCTGTGGATCTCCAATTCCAGCGCGCTGAGTGCACGGGTAAGCGGACATGATGTTGTTTTTGGTACTGCCGGTGAAGTTTCGGTTTCTCTGCTCAGATGGGAAAAAAATAATCAAAACGGTCGTTATGATTTGCAGTTAATTCCCCTTTATTAAATAATAAGAGAATAGTATGTCTTTAAGACAGGATAATAAAAAAACTTTCTATATTGAAAATCTGGGATGCTCAAAGAATCAGGTTGATGCTGAAATAATGATAGCAAAACTTTCAGATGCAGGGTGGGTCTATACTTCTCGTCCTGAAGAGGCAGAATGCATTATTGTTAATACATGCGGTTTTATTGAACCGGCAAAGGAAGAATCAATAGATACGACCCTTGCATTCCGGGATTATTATCCGGATAAGAAAATAATTATGTCCGGATGTTTTGCCCAACGATACGGTCAGACACTTCTTGACCAGCTTGAAGAAGTCGACGGAATCTTTGGAAATCATGATTTGAACAGGATCCCTGAAGCGGTTGATTCGGCTTTCAGGGGTGTTCGCCGGGCATTGATACCAGCGGAGGGAGGACCATATCCACTCCGTACCAGCCTTCTTTCCTTTCGGGGTGCGGTCAATGTAAAAATTGCCGAAGGTTGTAATCATAGATGTTCGTACTGTGCTATCCCGCTCATCAGGGGTAATCTTCGAAGCAGATCAGTGGAAAATATTGTTAATGAAATAAAAAGTCTTGTTAAAAACGGCAACAGGGAAATTAATTTAATTGCCCAGGATCTTGCGGCTTTTGGGACAGACCGGAAAAAGAATGAATTCCTTTCTTTACTGGAAGCAATTTCTCGTCTGGAAGGTCATTTCTGGGTACGGCTGTTGTATATTTACCCTGATGATTTTCCTTTTGAAATTCTTCAATTGATGAAGAGGGATAAACGTTTTATTTCTTACTTTGATCTTCCCTTTCAGCATGCCTCCGGGAAGGTTCTTGCTTTAATGGGAAGAAGAGGAAACAGCAAAAAATATCTGGAACTCATTAAAACTATCAGAGAAAAATTACCGGATGCCGTAATACGATCTACTTTTATGTTGGGGTTTCCACGAGAGGGGAAGGCGGAAAGAGAAGAGCTTTTTGAATTTTTAAAGGAAGCGTCTCTCGACTGGGCCGGGTTCTTTATCTATTCAAGAGAAGAGGATACTCCCTCGTATGATATGCGTGGAACTTTTCTCCATCAGCGGGCGGTTAAGGCTGCTGAAAAGTTTAGGCCCCGGATTGAAAACCTGCAGGAGTCGATTACCGAGAAACGAATGGAACGCTATACCGGTAGAGACCTGGATGTTCTTATTGAGGAGAAAGTAACCGGGGAATCATTATATTTCGGAAGAGGATATCTTCAGGCTCCGGAAGTTGACGGGAGTATTATTGTCCTTTCAGAAAAAGACCGGTCTCCCGGGCAGTTCGTTCGCTGTAAAATAGTAAAAAGAAACGCAATAGATCTGGAGGCTGTGCCTTTAGATGAATTGTGAGGATCGGGAATATCTACAAAAATTAAACCCTCAACAGTACCGTGCCGTTATGCACACAGGAGAACCTCTCCTGATTCTTGCGGGAGCAGGTTCGGGAAAAACGAGGGTTATAACAACAAAAATTGCTTATCTGATAGACTGTTGTGGTATTGATCCCAGGTCAATTCTTGCCGTTACCTTTACCAACAAGGCAGCAACTGAAATGAGAAACCGGGTCTCTATGATGGTGCCTCAGGCAGAGCAGGTGATGATTCGTACATTTCATTCTTTCGGAGCATGGATGCTCCGAAGGCATGCCGTATTTCTTAATCTTCCTTCACGGTTTTCTATCTACGATGATGAAGACGCGCTAAATCTTCTCCATGGGTTGTTTCCCGGGTATAAAAAAAACGATCTTAAACCCTTTGCCCGGAGAATAAGCAGAGCGAAGGATTACTGCTTAAAACCGGATGATGACCTTACATCAATAACCCTTGACAGTAATTTCAGGAAACTATACCAGGCATATGAAAAGCGGATGGAGGAAGTGGGGAGTGTTGATTTTGGAGACCTTATTCTTAAAACTCTTGAACTTCTGAAAAATAACGGGGATGTCCGTGAAAAAATACGGAACAGATTTTCAATTATACTGGTGGATGAATATCAGGATTCCAACAGGGCACAGTATGAACTTTTAAAGGAATTGTATGGCCCACAAAGCTACCTCTGTGTGGTAGGGGATGATGATCAGTCCATCTACAGTTTTCGGGGCGCGGAAATACAAAACATTATTGGATTTCCAAAAAGTTTTTCCGGAGCATCCATAATTAAACTTGAACAGAATTACCGTTCCACCGGTACCATTTTAAAAATAGCATCGGAGGTTGTAAAACGTAATGCCCACAGGCTGGGAAAGACACTCTGGACGGAAAAAGAGGAAGGTCCAAAGGCTGTTATTACGCTGGTCAATGATCAAACGGAAGAAGCTGAATTTTGTTCCAGACTTCTTTCGGATGGTAATCTGGACGGTACGGCAATATTATACAGAACAAATGCACAGTCTTTGAGTTTTGAATCATACTTTCTTAATAAAAATATTCCCTATAAAATAGTAGGGTCCTTAAAATTTTACGAGCGGGAGGAGGTGAAGGACGCACTTGCTCTCTTTGCTCTTCTCCTTAATCCCAATGATGAAATTGCGTTTCTCCGAATTATCAATAAACCCGCCAGAGGAATTGGAAAGAAAAGCATAGAACATATTATGGGATATTCCTACGGCGGCGGATTTGATCTTGTTACATCCGCGTTAAAGAGTGTCCCTGAACTTTCAAAAAAAAGTGCAGGAGCAGTACAGCAGTTTATTACATTTATCGGGCAGGCCGCAAAAAATCTTCAGGGTGTTAATCCCGGTGAGATCGCAAAAACCGTACTTACCGAATCAGGACTGCTGGCCTATCATAAGGGACAGGATGAAGCAATGGGAACGCAGAAGGTGAAGAACCTTGAAGAACTTGTCAACGCGGCATCTATGTACCCGGAGGGAGAAGAGGGGCTTGTCCGGTTTTTGGAAGATATGGAGCTGGACCGTTCCCGCCTTGCGGGAGATGATCCTGCTTCCCGCCACGGAGTGACCCTTATTACGATGCATAACACAAAGG
>CAYSXD010000082.1:0-8929 GCA_964434925.1 uncultured Spirochaetaceae bacterium | reverse complement strand
TGGGGTAATTCCCCGAATAGCCTCTCCATCTTCCGCGTCCGTCAATGTTATTTTCGCTTCCCTCTATTACATTAGCTGGATGGTAACTCTTTATAAACCATCCGATGGTCCGGACAATAGAGTACAGGGGATTTTTCAGTATACCGTAGGGAAGCAGCCTGTTTATAAAAATGGGAGCCGCAATGGTAATTATCGCGTCGGGTGCATATTCTTTTGAAGCAGAAAACTCTTCTGCCAGTTTTAGTGTCAACGCGCCGCCCATCGATGTGCCAATAACGGCAACAGTGGTATATCTTTTTCTCATTTCAAGATAGACATCTCTCAGATACCCATACCACTGTGAAAAATTGGTATCCAGGATATCTTTCCATGTTGTCCCAAATCCGGGGAGCAGCGGTGCTGAAACATCCCATCCTTTTCGGGAGATCTGCTCCGCCGGCCACCGGTAGACCGCCGGGGTACTGGGGAATCCATGCACAAAAAGGATTGCCTTTTTCGACCCGGTTTCGATAGTAATTGATCCTGTTTCCTTACTCATGAGCTTTGACTCATCAGGTGGAATATAACGGGAGTCCTCATGGTAGAGAAACGATGTAGCATTAAGAAGAGTGAGTATAAATAAAACAGCAAGTATAGTTATGAAAATAATCATGAGTATAATTCCTCCTGACAGATTTTTCCAACGGGGAGAATAGCATACGATGACCTTGTCAGGAAAGGGAATTTCCCTCTGATGGAAGAAAATTATGTTTCTTCTTGACAGATGACAATAAAAGTTTACAATAAATACTACGACTATATTTAATAAGGAGAAAAAGGATGAAAAGAATTTTTATTCTAATGTTGCTGCTGGTTGTTCTTGTTTCTTTTAGCTTTGCTAATGGAAAGACAGAAAAACAACCAACAACACTGGTTTACGGAACGACTGAAAAAGTAACCGATATGGATCCAGCCTCGGCGTACGATTTCCATACCTGGGAAATTTTCCAGAACATCTATCAGGGACTGCTATCATACAAACCCGGAACGACAATATTGGAACCCGGTCTTGCAAAAAGTTACACCATAAATGCTGCCGGTACTGAATACACTTTTAAATTACGTGAAGGTTTGAAATTTACCGACGGTACCCCTTTTGATGCAAATGCGGTAAAGTGGTCTATAGACCGTGTTATAGCTCTTAAAGGAGATCCCTCCTGGCTTGTTACCGATTTTGTAAAGTCTGTAGTTGTTGTTGATAAGTATACCGTTAAGTTTATTCTTCCTCATGCTGTTGCTTACTTCCCCGCACTTGTCGCGACAGTTCCGTACTTCCCTTTGAATCCGAATGTGTATCCCAAAGACAAAATTGTCAGAGATCCTTCAGAGTTGAAGGGTGGACAGCTTGTTGGCCTTGGCGCGTACAAAGTTGCTTCTTTCAAACGTGATGAGGAAGTTGTTCTTGAGGCTAATCCTGACTATTATGGAGAAAAACCGCAGGTTGACAGAATTATCATCACATATTTTGCTGATGCCACGACAATGAGACTTGCGCTTGAATCCGGTGAAATAGATCTTGCGTATAAGACGCTTAATCCGTCAGATGTTAAAGACCTGAGTGCTAATCCAAAGTTTATTACCAATAGACTGCAGGGACCGTACATCCGGTATATCTGTTATGAGACATCTCAGAGTGTTTTCAAGGATAAACGCCTTCGGGAAGCAATGAGCGCACTTGTAAACCGGCCTGATTTTATTAAGAAAGTATATCTTGGGCAGAATTCTCCTCTCTATTCAATGGTTCCCATGGGGATGATCTATCACACGGATAATTTTAAGACAGCCTATGGTGATGCAAATATTTCAAAAGCCGAAGGACTTCTTAAAGCTGCCGGATACAGCGCGGCCAAGCCATTTACTTTTACCATGTGGTACACACCTTCCCATTATGGTGATACTGAAGTTCACCTGGCAGAAGTGCTTAAAGAACAGTTCGAGAAGACTCCTTTAGTAAAAGTTAAGATTAAATCCGCAGAATGGGCAGCGTACAAAGATAAATGGAAAAATAAAGAAATGCAGATGTATCTGCTTGGATGGTATCCTGACTACATTGATCCCGATAACTATACTGCGGCTTTCGCAGGAACTACAGGTTCAAAGGGTATGGGGATCTACTTCTCAAGCCCTGTGTGGGATGCACTCTTTACAAAAGAACAGACAAATCCTGATCCCAAGGTACGAAAGCAGGTATTTGAAAAAATTCAGCAGATGTGGACTGTGGATGTACCTACAACACCTCTCTTCCAGGGTAGCCTGTACGTATTTACCAATAAAAAGGTCAGCGGAGTAAAAATTGGGCCGACACTTATTTTTAACTACAACCAGCTAAAAATAACTAAATAATCTTATCTTAAAGATCCGGCTCCTCGTGGGGGAGCCGGTTATTTTTAATACAAACAACAAAAAGAAAGAAACTATGAAAGGATTATTACGATATGCGATAACGCGGATTCTTCTGACTATTCCAATGCTTTTTATTCTATTGACCATCGTGTTTCTTGTTCTTCGGGTAATGCCGGGAGATCCTGTATCTGCGATGCTTGGAGCTCATGCTCCCGAAAAGGTTATTGAACAGAAGAAAGAAGAACTTGGATTGAACAAACCGATTTTTGTTCAGTACCTGAACTATCTCGGACAGATTGCCCGGTTTGATCTTGGTGATTCTATGGTTTTAAAACAGCGGGTGATTGAACCCATTAAACAAAAACTTCCGGCAACGATTGAACTGACATTATGGGGTATGTTTTTTACCCTGATGATAGGGATTCCCCTTGGAGCCTACGCGGCAAAAAAGCGGCGGACCGGCAGGGATTTCGGTATACGGCTTTACGGAAACATTGCATACTGTATTCCTGTATTCTGGATGGGACTGATGCTCCAGCTTATATTCGGAGTGTGGCTGAAGTGGTTACCGGTAGCCGGGCGAACGAGTCCCCGCATGTTATCTTCCATGTTTTCAAAAACAGGGTTTTACCTTCTGGATACACTGCTTGCTGGAAATTTTCAGGCGTTTGGTGATGTTGTGGTTCACCTGATTCTTCCGTCTTTAACCCTTGGTCTTGTTTTATCCGGGGTCTTTATTCGTCTTACCAGGGCAAATATGCTGGATGTGCTAAAGAGTGACTATATTCTTGCCGCGCGGGCACGAGGCATTTCAGAGAAACTTGTTGTGTATAAACATGGTCTTAAAAATGCATTTATTCCGATTCTTACAATGATGGGTCTGGAGTTTGCCATACTGCTCGGGGGAGCTATTCTTACCGAAACCACATTTTCCTGGCCCGGGATGGGGCGGCTCCTGATGGAGAGGATTTATCTGCGTGATTATCCCACTGTCCAGGGAGTTGTTGTTGTTTTTGCTTTAATGGTTAGTGTCATTTCACTGCTAGTGGATCTTCTCTATGCGGCAATAGATCCGCGTGTTAAGTATTAGGTTGAGGATTAAAGGATGAAAAAAACGAAAAACACAAATAGCACTTTAATAACCGGAGCTAAATATTCTCCGGCTTCGCTGTTCGGTGGAATTCTAAAAAAACTTTCAAATGCGAATAAAACGTACGGTGTTGAATGGTGGATAATGGTAGCCGGTGTGGTAATAGTTCTTTTTATGATCTATATGGCTTTTTTCCCCCAAACCATTGCTCATTTTGGTCCTGAAGCACAGAATGTCGGCCCACAGCTTTCCCCTCCCTCTGCGGCGCACCCTTTCGGGACAGATAATCTGGAGCGTGATGTGTTTTCACGGGTTGTCTATGGCTCCCGGACCATTCTGGGAGTAGCTTTTACTGCAGCGTTATTATCTTCTATAATTGGAATTCCTCTTGGACTTATTTCCGGTTACTTCGGTGGTATTTTTGACAGAATACTGTCACTTATAATGGACTCCATGTATTCATTCCCGGGGCTCATCCTTGCTATTGCGTTTGCCGCCATGCTTGGACCGGGGGTAATTAACATTACGCTTGCAGTGGCGGTTATCTATATCCCGACCTATTTCCGTTTAGTACGGGGGCAGGTACTGACTCTTAAAGAAGAATTGTACGTGGAAGCCGCGCGGTCTATAGGAGCAGGTAACGGTTCGATCCTTTTCAAATATATTTTTCCAAATGTCATCGCGACTATTGCTATTGTTTTTTCTTTAAATATTGCCGACGCGATTATGACTGAAGCCGCACTGTCCTACATCGGGCTGGGGCTTCCCGCTGGTATACCGGACTGGGGAATGGATATTTCAATCGGAAAGAGTTTTCTTCCATCCGGTGTATGGTGGATGATAACGTTTCCCGGGCTTGCAATTATTCTTCTGGCTTTGGGGTTTACCATGATGGGCGAAGGTCTTTCGGAAATCCTGAATCCGAGGTTACTGGAAAAATAAGGGGAGATGAGTGGAACAACCAATACTAGATGTAAAGAATTTATCAATAGATTATCCAATCAGCATCGGGACAGTTGAAGCCGTTCGTGATGTTTCCTTTTCTCTGGGAAAAGGCGAATCTCTGGGATTTGTAGGTGAGTCGGGATGTGGGAAATCAACACTCGGTCTTTCCCTTCTCCAGCTTCTGCGTCCTCCGGGACGGATCGTTTCGGGAGAAATATTCTATCATGGAACGGATATACTAAAAGGAAGCGAAGAGAAGATGCGGAGATTAAGAGGGGAAAATATTGCCATGGTTTTCCAAAATCCTCTTACCTCCCTGGACCCGCTTTATTCAATTGAAGATCAGTTTTATGAAACATTAAAAGAACATGAACCGAAAATAACAAAGAAAGAAGCCTCTATACGGGCGGGGAGGGTACTTGAAGATCTTTCTATAGATAAAGAAAGACTATACGAATACCCTCATCAGCTTTCCGGCGGTATGCGGCAGCGGATTATGATCGGCCTGGGGCTCATATTGGATCCCGACCTCTTAATAGCTGATGAACCGACAACTTCTTTGGATGTTATAGTGGAAGCGGGTTTTATTGATCTTCTTGCCCGGCTTAAAAAAGAATTTAATATTTCAATTATACTCATATCTCATAACCTTGGTCTTGTCGCGGAAATAGCTGACCGAATTGCTGTTATGTACGGGGGTAAACTTATGGAAGTCGGCCCCGCGGAGGATATCTTTGCAAGGCCCATGCACCCCTACACTGAAGGGCTCATCGGGTGTGTGCCAAACATTAAAATGGATCAGGAAAAACTGGTAAGTATGCCGGGAAGCCCTCCGGACCTTGTTAACCCTCCTTCCGGCTGCCGGTTTTCTCCGCGGTGTCCAAAAGTGATTGATATATGTAGAGAGAAGGAACCTGAATTGAAGACACATAAAAATGGCCGGCAGGTAGCCTGCTGGCTCCATGATGAGGCTAACTGATGGAAGACTTAATTAAAATTAGAAACCTGAAGAAAGAATTCCCTGTACAGAAAAGTTTACTGGATCAGCTGTTTGCCGGGAGAAAAAGGAGCTTTGTTCATGCTGTCGATGATATATCTTTTGAAATAAGAAAGGGAGAAGTTCTCGGTCTTGCCGGTGAAAGCGGATCGGGAAAGTCCACAACGGGCAGGCTGCTCTTAAAGCTTCTCGATCCAACAGAGGGAATTATTGAGTATAACGGTGAGAATCTGGCTGTAAAAAGTCCAAAAGAAATGCGTATTTTTAGAAAAAAAATGCAGATTGTTTTTCAGGATCCCAACTCTTCTCTCAGCCCGCGCATGCAAGTTGGAGAAGCTATCGGGCACCCATTAAAAATTCATACGGAGTTAACGTTTGAGCAGAGGAGAAAGCGGGTTTTGGATCTTATGGAGAGAGTGGGATTAACTCCCGCGGATTTTCTCTATTACAAATATCCCCACCAGCTTTCCGGCGGCCAGAGTCAGCGGGTTGTCCTTGCCCGGGCGCTGGTAACTAATCCTGAATTTATTGTAGCGGATGAGCCTATTGCCATGGCGGATGTCTCTGTGCGGGCTATGATACTTGAGCTTATGAAAGAACTGAAGGAGGAGTTCAGCCTTACGTATCTCTTTGTAACGCATGACCTTTCAACGGCAAAGTATATATGTGACAGAATAGCAATAATGTATCTCGGCCGTATTGTAGAAATCGGTGATACCCGGGAGCTGTTTAATAATCCTCATCATCCCTATACTAAAGCGCTTCTTGCCGCCGTACCGGTTCCCGATCCGTCTCAGCGCAGAACAGAGGAGATACCCCGGGGTGAAATACCCAGCGCTATTGATCCTCCTGCGGGATGCCACTTTCATCCCCGGTGTAAATACGCTACATCCGAATGCAGCAAGGGCAGACCTGCAATGAAAAAAATTGGAGAAAACCATTTTTCAGCATGTATTCTGGATGGGTAATTAAATAAAGCTATACGATCTAAAGTCCTGGGAAATCAGGTGAAAATTCATTGAACTCGACTATGTAATTTTTTTGTATTACCAGTAATACTTATTACCGGAAGTGTGTTTATGAGAGTAACTACAAAAGGACAGGTTACTATTCCGCAACATATTCGTGATAAGATGATGATAACGCCATCCACTGAAATTGATTTTGTTGAGGAATCTGGCCGTGTGTATAGAGTGAAGAAAAAGGACGAAAAAAGTACAACCCGTAAATTCTTAAAATTACGGGGTAAAGTGGTTTACAGCAAAAATTGTAACTCTCAAAGCGTAAACGCAACGTCCTCCATCAGGCGGTTTTTCTGTTTACCAGTATAACGCCTGCCGCAATGACAATTCCTCCTCCAATCTGAATAAGGGTTAAAGATTCTTTTAAAAAAATGAAACCTGAAAGAACACCGAATACAGGGGGAAGGTTAGCATAGAGTGAGGTCTTTGTTGAACCAAGATGATTAATCCCCCGGTACCAGAACATATTACCTATGCATATACCAAGAATTCCCGAATACAGAATACTTATCCAGGCAAGGGTGGAGATGCTGGAATATGGAATTGAAACAAGTTGTTTTGCGGAAATAATGGTGAAAGGTATAAGAGAAAATGAAACAATAATAAAAATAATTTGAAAGAGAGAGTAACGTGAAACGACGTGCTTCGTCCGGACAGTATATAGAGCATAGGCTACCTCTGCTCCCAGAATAAGAAAGACACCTGCGGCATATGATCCTGTATTTCCCGCATTGCCCTTTGCCCCGATTGCTATTACTCCCGCCCCCAGTACCGAGAGGCTAATGCCAATAATAATTTTAGTTGTCGGTTTTTCCAAACCGGTAAAAAGATTGATAAGCATAACAGAAACAGGCAATGTTGCCATAATAATTGCCGCGATACTCACCGGAGTAAACGTAAGACCAAGCGGATAACCAATCTGGAAGATAAAAAAGCCAAAAAAACCGGCAATAATAAAAGTGTTCCAGTCTTTTCTTTTTATTTTCTTCCAGGCCCCTTTGCTAAAAAGAAGCATAATGAGGGATGCTATAAGTGCTGAAAAGAGTCTGAAGGTATTAAAAGGAAGGAAAGGAATCTCTTTTAATGCGATCTTCATAAAAAGCGGACTGGTGCCCCAGAAAAATGTAGCAAGAATAAGGAGCAAATGTGTTTTTACAACACTTCTACTCCTCATCTATAGCTTTGCTAAGCATGGTATCTTTATCAAAAATGAATTTTCCATTGATAAATTTTCCGTCTATTGCTTTGGGAAGCCAGTGCCTGTCATCTTCCCACATTTCATCATAGGGAATTTTATCAGCAGGCTGCCAGAATGGGTCAGCCTCATCAGTTTCCAGGAGGTCACCGGTACAATCATCAGCAAAATAGACAAATCCTTTAAGAGAATAGCCATCTGTGAAAATAAAGGAGAGTACCCCCATCTGTTTTAAATTGAGCGGAGTAAGCCCCGTTTCTTCTTCCGTTTCACGAACAGCCGCGTCCATCGGCATTTCACCGGCTTCAATTCTTCCCCCGGGCGCATTTATTTTTCCTTTTCCGAGTCCTGTCTTTTTATGGATGAGCAATACTTTATCATCTTTAAAAATATAGCAAATAACTGCTGTCTCTGTGGGTTCCCATATATCCCAATCGACTTCTTCTACTGTTCTGGCGTTTTTAAAGTTAAGAGCAGCTGATTTTGTTTCTTCCGGAGATTTTAAAGGCTCAGCAGGCTTTTCCGGAGGGTCGCAGGCTGCGCACTTGTTGCTGTCCCAGTAGAGAATTCTCTTGTAGTCAAGTTTTACTCCGCAGGATACGCATTTTGTTTTAAAGACGTTTATTTTATGTTGAAAAAAATAAACAATCACAAGAAGTGCCATAATCGCTGGTATAATAAAATAATCCGAAAGCTTATAATGCTGTATAAGTACCAGTTCAATTTGGAAAAAGAGAAGAATTCCCGCTGTCCAGAGGGTTGCCATACGCTTTTTCTCGCCATGTTTTACATGTTTACGCTGTGTAATGTTGGCAATTAAAACTGCCATCATGAGGTAGTAAACATAGGAAGATATTTTTTGTCCGATCATACGGTGAACCTACCCTTAAACTACACCTGCGTCAAGACTTTTTTAATGAGGCATAGCATTATTCATTATTTTCCGGTAGGATAAATAAATGCAGAAAACTCATGAAGCAAAAGATACGGATGCTTTCTTAAAAAGTCTTGGACTTCCCCGTGTGAGGGTCCATCATTCCTATAATCATTTTGATTTTACCCGTGAAGGGAGGAGAATCCTTGTTATAGGACCTATGGGGTCGGGGAAAACAGAATTTTCAGCCGGAGTATGGCGGGACTCGAAAGTGGCCCTCCAGAAGAGTGATGCTATTAAAGACCTTACGACAACTGCACATGCTGATAGGAGAAAGGTTTTCTTTATCCGGTCAATCCTGGATGTAAACAGGTTCCCTGATTATCCTGACGATGCACTTGCCTATCGGGGAGGATATGAGCGG
>CAYSXD010000081.1:0-8962 GCA_964434925.1 uncultured Spirochaetaceae bacterium | reverse complement strand
CCATGGAAGAAAAAATAATCAGAGATCCGGAAGCTTCCTATTGGGGAACGCGTTTCGCCTGTCTTGAAATGATTAAGAGTGGAACAACATTTGCCAATGATATGTATTTCAACCTTTCTCAAAATGTTAAGGCCTTTAAGAAAGCGGGAATAAAATCATCCCTCGGGACTGCAGTTTTTGATTTTTTCGACAGTGATAAAACAATACAAATGAAAGAACTGTGTAAGAAGGAATATGCGGCATTCGATGGTGACGCATCTACCCGTTTTGTTCTGGCAGCCCATTCTGTTTATACCGTTTCCAGTGAACTACTCAAATGGATGGGAGATTTTACCAGGGCAAATGACCTCCCTCTTCATATTCATCTGGCAGAAACCCAAAAAGAGGTTGATTACTGCCGGTTGCAATTTGGGAAAAGTCCCGTTAAATACCTGAAGGATCTCGGTCTTTTATCACGGCATCTTATTGCAGCACACGCGGTATGGGTATCGGAAGATGATTTAAAAATACTTGCCGATTACGGCGTAACGGTTGTCCACAACCCTGTTTCAAATATGAAGCTAAGTGTTGGAAAGACTTTCCCCTATAAAAAAATACGGGAGCTGAATATACCAATAATGCTGGGAACAGACAGTGCTGCTTCAAATAACAACCTTGATATGTTTGAAGAGATGAAATTCGCTGCCCTACTGCAAAAACACAATTCCGGTGACCCTGAAATTATGAAAGCATCGGAGATCTTCTCTATTGCAACAGGAGGGAAGAATAATTTTTTTCCACACCTCTCAGGAACAATAGAAACGGGTTCTTTTGCGGACTGTCTTATTCTCAATCCTGATTCTCCCGCTTTAAACCCCGATCATGATACCATTTCAAATATCGTTTATGCGGCAAATGGATCCTGTGTTGATACGGTTATTTCCGGAGGGAAAATTATAATGCGGAATGGAGAAATTGAGGGGGAGAAAGAGATTCTTGCCGGATTCAAAAATGCCGTAAAGAGAATATTAAAATCCGGATAAATATTCCTTCTGCTCTTCCGTTAACGAATCGATTTCTATTCCCATACTCTGCAATTTCAATCGGGCCACCTGCAGATCAATCACGTCGGGAACTTTCTTTACTTCATTTTTCATTTCTTTATAATTTTCAAATAGATACTTCGCCGATAATGCCTGTAGAGCAAAACTCATATCCATAATTTCCGCCGGATGTCCGTCCGCACAGGCAATATTAACTATATTCCCCATCCCGAGGATGTTTATCCATTTCCCGTCAGGAAGGAGGTACCCGTATAAATTCTCACGCACTTCTTCTGTATGTACAGCAAGGTTCTTAAGGCCTTCCATATCTAACTCTACAGGAAAATGTCCCGCGTTGCCTACAACAACCCCATCCTTCATCTTTTCAAAGTTATTAGAGGTAATAACATTGCGATTCCCCGTCGCCGTTATAAAAATATCTCCTGCCCCGGCAGCATCTTCCATAGGCAGCACATTGAATCCGTCCATAACTGCTTCCAGAGCCTTTACAGGGTTGACCTCAGTTACTATAACCCGGGCACCGAAACCTTTCATTCTTGCCGCAATACCTTTTCCAACCCAGCCATAGCCAACGACAACAACGTTCTTTCCCGTTACCATCAGGTTGGTTGTGCGCATAACAGCATCGAGAGTAGATTGTCCGGTACCGTACCGGTTATCAAAAAGATACTTGCACAAGGCATCATTTACCGCGACAACAGGAAATTCAAGTTTACCTTCAGCCTGCCGTGCCTTATTGCGGATAACACCCGTAGTCGTTTCCTCGCAGGCACCATAGACACCAGGGAGTAACTCGCTTCGTTCTTCATGAAGGAGCTGAACAAGATCTCCACCATCATCTATAACTATATTAGGTCCGATGTCGATAGCAGCGTTCAGATGCGTGTGATATTCATCCCCGGATGCTCCGTGCACGGCATACACATGAAGGCCCATTTTATCAAGAGCTGCTACAACATCATCTTTCGTGGAAAAAGGGTTGCTCCCGGTCACTGAAACTTCCGCACCTCCTGAGGCAAAAAGAAGAGCAAGCACTGCAGTCTTTGCCTCCAGATGCACACTGACAACAATTTTAACTCCTTTAAAATAGAGGTTCTTCTTAAAATCTTCCTCAATATATTTTAAAAGGGGCATATTCTTTCTGACCCAATTTATTTTTCTTTCCCCTTCTTCCGCGAGAGACCTATCGTAAACTATATTTTCTTTCATTTATTTATTCCCATAATGAAACAATTTTCCGAACAACCGCGATAAAGTTTTTCCTTACTCGTACCGCAGTCGCCATTACCTCTTCATGGTTTAGCGGCTGATCAAGTATACCGGCTGCCATATTTGTAATACATGATATACCAAGAACCTTCATCCCCGCGTGGACTGCCGTAAGTACTTCAGGAACAGTGGACATGCCCACAGCATCCGCACCAAGAGCCCGAAGCATTCGTATTTCAGCCGGAGTCTCATAGTTTGGGCCGCCCATCAGGGCATAAACCCCCTCCCGTAAGGGTATCCCCAGGCTTTCCCCCGCCTTCTTTGCCAGTAAACGCAGATTTCCTGTATACCCGTCTGACATATCCGGAAACCTCGGACCAAAAATATCTATATTAGCTCCCCTGAGCGGGTTATCCAGATCAAATTTTATATGGTCGGTAATAATCATCAAATCACCAGGGTTAAAGGAAGCATTTACCCCTCCCGATGCATTGGTAACAAGAAAGTTTTTAATGCCGAGAAGTTTCATAACACGTACAGGGAAAACAACAGTTTCCATGGAGTAACCTTCATAGAAATGAAATCTTCCCTGCATAACAAGGACTTTTTTCCCTTCAATTGTACCAATTACCATTTGTCCCGCGTGGCCTTTTACTGTTGACCGGGGAAAGAAAGGTATATCCCGATATGCAATAATCACCGGATTTTCCACTTCGTCACCGAGTACTCCAAGACCTGATCCAAGAATCATTCCAATTTCAGGAGGACTTTTTATCTTTGAAGAAATATAATCCGCGGCCTTCTGCAGCTCTGTTAACTGATTATCCATTGTCTTCTCCATTTTAAAAAAGACCAGGCAGATGCCTGGCCTTCTTTTTTTATCTCTAAAAAAACTTAACCTTTATAACCGGCTTCTTTTCTGGTAGAAGGAGCTACAACTTTACCTGACTTTAGATCATCTATTGCTTTCTGTACAGCAGTTTTTACTGCTGCAGGAACAATACTGTCCCAGCTGTGAAAAGGAGAAATACCTGCTGCTCCATCTTTGATTCCAAAGGTTCTGTCACCACCACCCTGGAACTTACCGGCAAGATCATCTTTTATAGTAAGATACACTGCATTGGTAATTCCCTTAATAGCAGAGGTAATAACTGCGTCAGGAGCAACATAATTTTGATCCACATCAACACCTATTGCGGCAACCCCCGCTTCATTGGCAGCATTAATAGCACCAAGACCGGTAAGACCTGCAATCTGGAAAATAATGTCCGCACCCTGCTGAATCATAGCCAAAGCTGATTCTTTTCCCTTTGCCTGGTCGGTAAAGGTACCTGTTACAACACTCAATACTTTACAGTCGGGATTAACTGATTTAACACCTGCATAGAAACCGGCCTGGTATCTCTCAACAGGAGGGATATCCATACCGAGAACCATTCCGACAACATTCTTATCGTTCAGGCGCTTGGAAGCAGAAGCATATTTTTTTGTCATAAGCCCGGCAACAACACCGGCTACATATCCGGACTGCTGTTCCTTAAAAAGAAGGCCTTCTGCGTTCTTCGGAGCTTTTGCCGGATCCAGATAGATATCTATACCAGCAAACCGGGTATTTGGATTATTCTGAGCAGCTTCAACAAGGGCATCAGCCATAAGAAATCCTATCGCAAATACAACATTAGCACCATCACTGGCCATACCGGAGAGGTTCGGTATATAGTCAGTCTGCTGTTTTGACTGTACGACCCTGGCATCAATACCGAAATCAGCTTTTGCCTTCAGGAGCCCCTGATACGAACCATCATTGAATGATTTATCACCCAGACCACCTACATCCGTTACCATTCCAATGATAACTTTAGACTTTTCCGCAGCAGGTGCAGACTCTTTTTTACCGTTAGCAAATACCATACCTGCAAATACAAGCGCAAGAACAAGTAAAATCGTCGAAATTTTTGTCATTTTTGACACTACATCCTCCTATAAAATGCAATAAAAATATTTTTAATGATCCCAAAAACAGAATCAATAAATTGCTTTTAGTTTCCTTCCTTTTCAATCATAAAGTCAATACCATCCGCCTTTGGTGGACGCGATTTTTTAACCAGACCGGCTACGGCAAGTACTGTTGCAACGTAAGGGAATATTATAAAAAGTTCAGCGGGGATATTAAGGACTTTGCCTACCTGAAGTCTAACCTGTAACGCATCGGCAAACCCAAAAAACAGAGAAGCAACAAACGAACCTATTGCCGTCCATCCGCCTGAAATCATAGCGGCAAGGGCAATAAACCCCCTTCCATTCGACATTCCTTCCGAAAAGGAAACACCATTTTCAATGGAAAGATACGCGCCTGCCAGCCCTGAAAGGAGTCCGGAAATAAGGACACCCAGATAGCGCATTTTATACACTGAAACCCCTATTGTCTCAAGGGCAAGGGGGTGTTCCCCCGCTGCTCTCAGGTGAAGCCCCGTCTTGGTCTTTTTTAAAAATACAAGTGTTACAATAATAAGGACAAAAGACATATAAACAATCGGTGTCTGATTAAAAAATACTGGCCCGAGAACCGGTATTTTGGATAGCAGGGGAATTGCGTACTGATATGACTGTAAGCCTACCGGTATGGTATCAGTCGTACCGGGATGTCCGAAGATCATAACCATCAGGTAACGGACAATTCCAAAAGAGAGAATATTCATAACCGCACCGGACACAACATGATCAAGGTGAAATGTAATTGTTGCCACTGCATGTAGAAGTGAAAATATACCTCCGGCAACAACACCCGCGATCAGACCAAGCCAGGGATTGCCTGTAAAAAGGGCAACAATAGCTGCGAAAAAGGCACCAATTATCATGATCCCTTCCATTGCAATATTCACAATACCGGAACGTTCACATACGGTTGCCCCTATGGCAGCAAGAGTAATGGGTGTGGAAAGCCGAATTGCCGCGACAAGCAGATTTGTATTAAATATGGAAGCTATACCAGTCATTTCGCTGCTACTCCTCTGGATTTATACCACTTTTTCAACTTATGCCCCAGATGGGTATATATATATTTCGCGACAATAAGAAAAAGAATAATTCCCTTTATGATCGCAACAATAGAATTCGGCGTCTGAATCGTCCGCGACATATACTGACCACCCGAGGCCAGTATTCCCCAGAGGAGTGAAGTAAAAATTACTCCAATAGGGTTATTGGAAGCAAGAAGTGCCACCGATATCCCGTCCCAGCCATACCCCGCATTGAGGTTTTCATATAATCTATGGTCAAGGCCGAGGACCTGATTAACACCGGCTAACCCCGAAAGAAACCCCGCGACAAGAAGTGCCATAAGAATTGTTCTTCCCACATTTATTCCCTGCCCCCGAGCGGCATCCTTATTCTGTCCGACCGCGCGGATCTCAAAACCGAACTTTGTTCGGACCAGAATGTACTGGACAAGAAGTGCCATACCAATAGCGATCATAATACCAATATGATCCCGATAATTCGCTGAAGGAAAGAGAGATTTTAATTTCGGCAGCCAGTTGGATTTCAAAATAGAATCAGTAACATACGGGTGTGATCCCGCGCTGCTCCCTCCCATAGCACGTATAGCAATAGCGGAAAGGTATCGTGCAATTTGTGCAAACATCATTGTCGTTATTACTTCGTGTGCCCCTGTTTTAACCTTCAGAATAGCGGGAACATAGTTGTAGGAAGCAGCAAGAAGCCCGGCTACAAGAAAAATTATAATGATAGAAAAAAACGGGGGGAGGTGAAGATAAATCCCCAGAAATGTCGCAACAACGGCACCGACATAGTACTGTCCTTCAGCCCCAATATTGAACAGACCTGCTTTAAAAGCAAAAGCAACCGATAATCCGGTAAATATGAGAGGGGTCGCATTAAGAACTGAAACCGACCAGTTCTTTACCAGCCCTCCATAGAAAAGCGCTTTATAGGCAACAAAAGGATTATATCCGGATGCTGCCATGGTTATACCACCGATAATAAGGGCTGCCGCAACACCAATTGCAGGGATAAGCAGATTTTTCAACAGTGAAAGAGCTGCCATTTTTGCCGTATCCTTCCCCGCGGAATACCCTTCATAGATAAAGTAGATCACAACCGCGGCAAGAATCAGCAGCAACCCTGAAAATACTGAAGCAAAGTACATTACCGCACCGGCAAAACCCATCACTGATATTATAATATAAAAGACGGGTTTTAATTTTTGTATCTGCATCATTCCACTCCCTCTTCTACTTTTTCCGCTCCACCGGTCATGTAGTACCCTACTTCCTTATCCGTTGTTTCTTCGGGAATTAACTCTTTTACAATTTTACCCTCATAGAGAACAAGAATTCGATCAGACAATGCAAAAATTTCTTCCAGTTCAAGGGAGATAAGAAGGATTCCCACATTTCTCTCCCGCATTATTAAAACCTGCGAATGGATATATTCAATAGCACCGACATCCAGGCCCCTTGTCGGTTGTGCTACCAGAAGAAAATCCGGATTACTGGATAATTCCCGCGCAAGAATAACTTTTTGCTGGTTTCCTCCCGATAGGTTTCCCGCGGGCACATTTACTCCCGGTGTTCGAATATCGTATTCTCTAACCAACTGCTCCGCGTGAGTATTAATAGTTTTCAGTGCAAGATTTATTCCTTTAACAAACGGTTTTTCATCCTGATATCCTAAAATCATATTTTCCGCTACAGTCATAGGTAAAACAAGGCCGAATTTCTGTCTGTCCGCGGGAACATTGGCAACTTTGCGTCTCCGTCGCTCTTTAATGGTCAGTTTCGCAATATCATCACCTTTAAAAAGGATACGCCCGCTCTCCACTTTCATAAGTCCCGTGAGAGCCTCTTCGAGTTCCGTCTGACCATTCCCGTCAACACCCGCTATACCAACAATTTCGCCGGGCCGGACAGTCAGAGAGACTCCGTCTAATGCATTTAGCCCCTTTATATTCTTAACAATGACATCCTCAAGCTGAATAACGGGTGCGCCGGTAATTTCCTTTGCATCTTTATGAACGGTCAGAACGACATCCCGCCCCACCATAAGGTTGGCAAGTTCTTCCTTTGTAACATTATCCGGGTTCCGCTCACCAACAAGCCTGCCCCGTTTCAGAATATACACCCTGTCAGAAACAGCTTTAACCTCTTCAAGTTTGTGAGTAATAATGATAATGGAAACCCCATCTTTTCTCAGTCTGCCAACAACTTCAAAAAGTTCATCAACTTCATGTGGAGTAAGGACAGCGGTAGGTTCATCAAGAATAAGTATTCTCGCCTTCCGGTAGAGGGCTTTTAATATCTCAACCCGCTGCTGTATCCCAACTGAAAGATTTTCAATTATTTCGTCAGGATCAACCCGGAGATGATATTTTTCAGAAATGGCTGATACTTCTTTTCTCGCTGCTTTGTAATTGATAAAATTGTACTTTCCCGGTTCGGAACCAAGAATTATATTCTCGGTAACAGTAAGATTGTCGACCAGCATAAAATGCTGATGGACCATTCCAAGGCCCCTGTGGATCGCATCTTTAGGGGATGAAAACTCAACCGGTTTCTCATTAAGAATAATTTCACCGGACGTCGGCTTATACAAACCATAGAGTACATTCATAAGAGTAGACTTGCCGGCACCGTTTTCTCCAAGCAGAGAAAGAATCTCCCCCTCATAGAGAACCAGACTGATATCATCGTTAGCAAGTACTTTCGGAAATTGTTTTGTCACATGCCTGGTTTCAAGTACTACCCTTTCTTTTCCTTTTAAACTCATTCGACATTCCTTTAGTATACGGATAAAGTTATTGACAGAAGAAGAAAACCTCTTTTCATAATACTCCAGCAGAATATTGTTGTCAAGAAAAGTTTAATCATTTAACAAAACATTGTTAATTTTTTAACATATACAAATCAAATTTAACCCATCCCTTCTCCCTGTTCAGAGAGAAGGGGGTTTCCAGCTCTTTATTTTTTTGGTGCAACCATGACAAACTCAACCCGCCTGTTCTTCCACCAGATTCTTCTGTCATGCACGGAAACTATAGGGTGGAGCCCGCCGTAAAACTCTATTTTTATTTTGTTTTTGTCCATACCCCTTTTTACAAGAGCTTTTTCCACAGTCTCCGCCCGGTGCCGTGTCAGCGGAACAAGAATCTTTTCCTCCCGTGCCTGTCTTGAGCTGCCCAGATAGATATCAAGAGCATGTCCCTCGAGAATAAGACTGTATTTCGGATATTTTTTATAGATGGAAGCTACCCTGTCCAGAGAGTTATTATTCCTGTTCAGGAATTTAACTCCGGCAGATCCAAGAGAATACCTATAGGCACCAAAAATTATATTCGGAACTGCGATATATTTTCTTCCGTTTTTTTCAACAAGAAGTATATCAATAGGAATTTTCTTTTTATAAACAGTTACATTGTTCCCTTCATCGGTGACAGTCAGTTTCAGAAAAATGTCATTACCGCTTTCGGAAACGGACTGTGCCGTTTTTTTATCAGCCGCCACTTTCCAGGTTATATCCCCGGATGGATTCCCTTCACCCGCATAGCTCCGTAAAACTTCTCCACCATTATTAAGGAGATCAACACTCCAGTGCTTAACCAGAGTATTATCCTTCACCTGCAGCGTAACAAAAACATCTCCTTCCACACCGCCGCCAGAAGTTCTCGCAAAAGGATCAGGAGCTGCTTCAAG
>CAYSXD010000080.1:0-8985 GCA_964434925.1 uncultured Spirochaetaceae bacterium | reverse complement strand
CCTATTGTTGCTCCCATGATCCCTGATGATAAAAGAAGAACAACAGCACCGATGAGTCCTGCCATTGCTCCATCGGAAGCACTCATTCCCATTGCAGTAAAAAGAAGAACACTCAATCCTATGGTCTGAGGGAGAACAGCTATTGCACCGGTAAATCCGCCGGTAAAATCCAAAACAAGGGATGATGATGGAGATCTAAACAGGTTATTAAGTCTATGTGATATTCTCATAACAGAGCAGAATAACATTAAAAAAATATTCTGTAAAGGCAGAGCAAATTCTTAATACCCCTGCATTTGGTAATCTACAAGTATTCCTATTTCAGGCACTCTTGCAAGCAGTTCTTCCCCGTGGGGAGCATCCTTTAGAGCTTCTGTTACATCTTCACCGGCATTATGAAAAACCTGATGTTTGCCATTTTTCCACAGAAAGCTGGTAGTAACATCATAGATTTTATCTTTGTACGCTATGTAGCCGGGCATTCCATTTTTACCGTTATACTTTAATAATTCTTTTCGTGTTAAATTTTTCATACCTATATCCTTACTTTTAAAATTCGGATACACAGAGATCTGCCGGTTTATATACCAGCAGACCTTAAACTCCGAATGACCAGGCTATTGCCCGCTTCTATTTTAAAAATTTAGAAACAAAAGGGGAAGATTCTCCGCGTCTGAGGAAGTGACCGGACGGACCTTCTCCAAGAAATTCGGAAAACCAGGATTCATGCTCAATTTCCTCGTTAAGTATTGCGAGAGCAAGGTCGTAGGTACGGTGGTCTTTCCCTGCTGTCATATCACAGATTTTCGTGTATCCGCGAACCGCGCATCGCTCCGCCTTCAACAAAACCTTTAAAATTGCCATTGCATCTTCCGGATCATCGGGAAGCGGAGCCGGCGGACATGCCGACATATCATGAAACACTTTCATATCACCGGGGAGTTCTCCTCCAAGTTCATAAATTCTAGGCATCAATGCCTCAAAGTGATTTCTATCCTCAATTCGTGCCGTTTCCGCGATTTCCTTCAACCCCTCACCCTTTAATCCAATTAAATTTGCTCTGAGTATTGTGTAGTAATAATAGGTGGTTAATTCTGCCGAAGCATTCTTTACCAGAAGCTCAACAAGCTCATCTACATTGATACCGGACCTTTCAACCATTTCCCTTGCTACTCTTGCCATTTTATGGCCTCCTAAAAAAAATTATTTCCAAGCGGCAACGCCGCTATTTATAATAATCGGAACGATTATTATTATTGAAGTAAAAAATATTTCTAAAGCACCCCATCCCCCGTACGACGCATGCATACATCACAAATACCAAAAAATTCGATTCTGTGTCTTTTCACCGTCATATGTACGGAATCTTCTGCTTTTCTATTAAGAGCATCCTCAACAGGCAGCTCCAGATCTTTTATTGCTCCGCACTTTTCGCAGATGAAATGATAGTGCGGTTTAATATTTGCATCAAATCTATCATACGTGCTCCCGAAATCAATTTTTTTTATTAATTCCTGTCTGTTTAGAATAGAGAGATTGCGATAGACAGTTCCCATGCTCAAATGCGGAAAATCTTTCTTCATCTGCTCATAAATCCAGTCAGCTGTTGGATGTACATCCGTATGCTGCAACAGTTCGAGGAGCCTTTCTCTTTGTTTACTTTTTTTAAACACCATATATACTACACCTAAACAATATTCGGAACTATTCTTAATATAGTAATCATTATTATTTTTGTCAATAAAATGTGTTAAATTTCTTATATATTTTATCTAAACAGCAAAAACAAAAATGAAAGGTATCAATACCCCAGGGCAAGCCCTGGACCCAGGCCGCTTTTGCGGCCTATTCCGCAGCAAGCTGCGGGGTATTTTACCCTTCGTTCTCTGCACTCTCTCGAAAACAGTACCAACAAGTTGGTCCGCTTCACTTGTTCGTTTAAGAATAAATATTTTTCTTGACATATGTGTTAAGGTATCTTAACATGTCAATGTTAAGATTTCTTAACATTAATAAGAAGTATGTTTTTTGGTGCTTCTTAAAAATTTCTAAAGGAGAATACTATGAAAAATCTGAAAAGAATTTTCCTGCTTACTCTAATCCTGATCATATCTGCAGGATCTTTTGTTTTTGCCGGAGGGGGAAAGGAAACTACTCCGGTTAAACCTGCCGCGGCAGCAAAAGTGCTTACGCATGATGAGCTGGTTTCAGCCGCAAAAGCGGAAGGGACAGTGGTTGTTTATTCTGTAACCAGCAGAATAGCAAAAGCAGCAAAAACTTTTACGGCAAAGTACGGCATTAGTGTGGAAGCAACGAATCTGAAAGATTTTGAGCTGGTGGAAAAAATATCCAAAGAAGGCCAGACAGGCGCAAAGGGAGCTGATTTTGTTCTCTGTCAGGATGGCGGCCGTGTGATGGGAGAATTAATTAATCAGGAATACCTGTACAATTATGTACCGCCAACAATGAAGAATATTATTCCTGTGGAATTCCAGAATCCTCTTGCTTTTGCTTTTATTAATAAGGTATTTATATACAACGATGAAGCGACAAAGGGAGCTCCTTTCCACAACATCTGGGCTCTCACAACCCCTAAGTGGAAAGGTAACTTTCAATTCAAGAATCCCTTCCAGGAAGGAGTTAATGCCAACTTTCTCACTATGGTCACAGAACCGGAAATTGCGAAGCAAATCGCTGCAGCATATAAAGATTATTTCGGTAAAGACATAACCCTAACCACCCCGAATGCCGGGTATGAATGGATTAAAAGCCTGTTCGAAAACGATCTCATTATTACAACTTCAGATACAAAAACTGCTGAAAGTATTGGTGTAAAAGGTCAGAACAAACCGTATAACGCAGGCCTCTTTGTTTATGCAAAATTCAGATATAAAAAAAGTAAAAATCTGGCTCTTGAACCGATTATGGATGTTGAACCCTTTTCAGGATTTTACTATCCGATCTATGTACTAATGGATTCCAATGCTGTTCATCCTAATGCGGCAAAACTTTTTATTGAATATCTCCTTACAAAAGAAGGCTTTGCCCCCTGGAGTGCTAACCTTGGAACCTATTCCTCCAACCCGAATGTTCCACTGGTTAAGGGTGACCACCCTATGACTACGTGGGCCAAGATACTCGTAAAAGAAGACCCTACATACTGCTTTGAAAACCGTGGTAAGGTGGAAGAATTTCTTAATAACTATATCTATTAAAATCTGGCGCAGGAGAGCAGTTGAGAAATCATCTGCTCTCTTTTACATAGTATTATATAAAAGGAATGTACGGTGAATTATCAAAACAGGTTAAAATCTTATTTTAAAAAGCCTCATAATGTGATTCTGGTTGTTCTGGCAGTCATTCTCATCTATCTTACCGTTGTACCAATGATTACCATCATTCTTGATACATTTACCGTGCATCAATCAGAACTAATGAGAGTAAAAGGTTCCAAAGTGGGTGATTTCACCCTTTATCACTGGACAAAAGTATTGTTTTCATCAGCCAGCAAGAAAATTTTCTATGAACCTTTTATTAACACCATTTTTGTTGCTTTTGGGACATGTTTTATATCTATTCTTATTGGAGGAACTGTTGCCTGGCTTGTGACAAGAACCAATCTTAAATTTAAAAGTGCAATTTCCACATTTTTTATTTTTCCCTATATTATGCCTTCCTGGACATTAGCGATGGCATGGCTGAACTTCTTCAAGAATCCCCGGGTTGGTGGAGCGCCGGGATTGTTTACTGCTCTCACCGGAATTGGAACTGCCAACTGGTTTGCCTATGGCCCATTCCCTATTATTATTGTCCTTGGTCTTCATTATGCCCCCTTTGCCTATATTCTTATTGGAGGGATACTAAGAAATATGGATGCAAACTTAGAGGAAGCCGCAATTATTCTGAAGGCAGGCAGAGCAAAAATAATGAGAAAGATAACTATCCCCATTGTACTGCCCGCAATGCTTTCCACGTTTTTACTGGTATTTTCCAGTGCCATGAGTGCCTTCGCAGTTCCGGCATTTCTGGGTACTCCCGTCCGTTACCAGGTACTGACGACCCAGATGTATAGGACAATCAATGGTTTAAACCCCGGATATGGCTATCTTATTGCTTTTATTATGATAGCAATCGGTGTTCTTATTCTTGGGATAAATCAAAAAATCATTGGAACAAGAAAATCATTTACCACCATAACCGGTAAAAGCTCTAATATTTCACTTATCAATTTAAGGGGATTCAGAAATGCAATTTCAGTAACCCTTATTGTCTTTATCAGTTTTGTCTGTATTGTCCCTCTGTTATCGTTCGCTGTTGAATCCTTTATTATAGAGCCGGGTAACTATTCATTCAGCAATTTCTCAACTGTTTTCTGGATTGGTGCGGGAAGTCCGGATATTGCAAACAGTGAACCGGGCATTCTTCGAAATATAAGTATTTTCCACGGTTTATGGAACAGCGTCAGGCTTTCTGTTCTTGTAGCATTTTTTGCCGGATCCATAGGCATACTGGCAGGTTATGCTATTGTAAAAAAGAAAGGATCGAGGCTTTCTACTCTTGTTAATAATCTGGCTTTTTTCCCCTATCTCATGCCCAGTATGGCTTTCGGTGCGATCTATCTTTCAATGTTTGCCGCCCGGAGAGGATTTATTCCACCTCTCTACGGTACTTTTGCCCTCCTTGTTCTTGTGGGTGTTGTAAAGTATCTCCCTTTTGCATCCAGAGCAAGTGTCGGAGCTATGTATCAACTGAGCAATGAAATAGAAGAAGCGGGCACTATCCAGGGTATCAGATGGGCAAAAAGAATGTTTAGAATTATAATACCTATACAGAAGGCAAGTTTTCTTTCCGGTTATCTGCTTCCCTTCATATCATCAATGAGAGAGCTCTCTCTCTTTATTCTTCTTGTTACTCCGTCCACACGGATTCTCACAACTATGCTGTTTCAGTACAATGAGAAAGGGTGGAGTCAGTACGCAAATGCCATTAACCTGCTCATTGTTCTTTTTGTCGTATTGAGCAACATCATTATTAATAAGATTACCGGTGCATCAATTGATAAAGGAATAGGGGGATAATAATATGCCTGAAATTACTCTGAAGAATATTACGAAAAAATTTGGCAAATCTATTGCTGTCGATAATTTAAGCTTAACTATCCGGGACAGAGAGTTTGTTACCCTTCTCGGTCCATCCGGGTGTGGTAAAACAACTACCCTGCGCATGATCGCGGGGCTGGAAACACCAACGGAAGGTGAAATATACATTGATGATCTCTGTGTTTTTTCCTCAATAACAGGCATAGATATTACACCTGACAAACGGAACGTGGGATTTCTTTTTCAGAATTACGCGTTATGGCCTCACATGACTGTATATCAGAATATCTCATTTGGACTTGAAAATTTAAAGTGGAATAAAAGACAAATAAAAGGGAGAGTGGAGACACTCCTTGAAATGCTGCGTATTACGTCATATGCAGAGCGTTACCCTTCGGAACTTTCCGGTGGGCAGCAGCAACGAGTTGCAATTGCACGGACACTTGCCACCGGACCCAAAATTCTCCTGATGGATGAACCGTTAAGTAACCTGGATGCCAAACTCCGGATGGAAATGCGGACAGAGCTTAAAAGGCTGCATACTGACACTGATTCCACATTTGTCTATGTTACTCATGACCAGTTAGAGGCAATGACTCTTTCAACAAAAATATCACTTTTAAACGATGGATTGCTTCAGCAGTTTGAGCCGCCACTGGAAATTTACCACAACCCGAACAACTTTTTTGTTGCTGATTTTATTGGCAGCCCGAATATTAACAATCTTGAGGTTACCGGTAAGAATGTTAATCTGGATGAAATAAAACTCACTCATGAAAAACTTCAATGTCTTTTTATTCCAAAATCCTCAAGTATCACCATCCGTGACGGACAGGAACTACTTCTAGGGATCAGACCGGAAGATATAATTATTACCAATGACGGTAATATCGAAGGTGTTATTTACTCTACCCTTCCTTCCGGCATGGAAACAATTGTAAAAATTGATATAAACGGATTAATATTAACATGTGTTGTTTTTGGGAGTGTGGACTTTAATGTGGGGGAAAAGGTAAAATTCTCATTCAGTTCCAACAATAATATTCTTTTTGATAAAGACAGTGAACGTTCTATCGCCCGTGGAGTACTTATGTAACTTTTAACAGATTTATTGTACACTACAATTAAACAACAGGTTCGGCAATGAATAATAAATTCCTAAAGAGGTAGAGTGAATAAAAAACAAATCCTTATTATCGATGACGAGGAACACATTCTCGAAATGCTCCGGATAAATATGAGGACTCATGGATACGACTGTATAACTGCCTTAAGCGGAGAAGAAGGAATCAATCTCGTCAGAAAATTACATCCGGACTTAATTCTTCTTGACGTTATGCTGCCTGGAATTGATGGTGTGGAAACTTGCAGGATCCTGAAAAATGGTGAAAAAACAAAACGAATTCCAATACTCATGCTAAGCGCTAAAAGTCAGGGACAGGACAAAATAACCGGTCTGAAAGGCGGAGCCGATGATTATATTACAAAACCTTTTAGTTTACAGGAACTCTTTCTCAGAATAAACGCCGCATTACGACAGGTGGACCTCTTAACATCCGATCAAAAATTTATTTTTTCTTCAGGAACTTTATTACTGAACTCTGAGAAATATCAGGTTATTTCAAAAGGCAACAAAATTGATTTCACACTCACTGAATTCAGAATTCTTCATCTTCTTATAAAACAAAAAAATTCAATAGTATCCAGGCAAATCCTTCATACGGAAATTTTTAGTAAGAATTATGCTGATGGAGGGAGAGCTATTGATGTCCATATACGAAACATTCGAATAAAATTGGAGGCAAATAAGGTAGAGGGCTTTTTCATTGAGACTATACGAGGAGCCGGTTATAGATTATGCGAAGCAGAATGAACAGGCCACTGCATCTCATTATAATATCCCTTTTTATATTTTTCCTGTTTTTTTCCGGACTGATTCTCTACCTTTATATGGTCAATCTTATAATGGATCAAATTCAGGAGCAGGGTTTCAGGGACATTTATCAAATATATTCTGAAATACTCAAGTCTACTCCGAATCCAAACTATCAATTAATTGTCCGGAGCCAGAAACAGATAATCCCCGCACATATTGTTATTGTTACTGAGGATTTTACTCTTCTGGCTGACTCCCATAAAACAACAGGAGATATTTCAGGCAGGTATATTACAGCTGATCTTTCTGAAGCAAAAGAATTTCCCTTTGCTGTAAAAACTGTCCGCAGCCGTAATAAGAAAGAATTAATTATTTCTCTGTCTCAACTCAAAAAAGTATCGTCGAAAAATATAATTATTCAGCTTACCTATCAGGAAAAACGAATAAGTAGTTTAACAACCGCATTTTTAATATATGGAATATCGGTACTAATACTTCTTACTGGTCTTGTCTATTTCCTTGTCCTTTTTTCTATCAGAAGATATCAAAAGCCTATTCATTCTCTGATTCATAACACAAAGATAGCAGCAGGAGGTGTATTTTCCAAAATTACTGTGGATACGGGAAGTAGCGAAATAATGCAAATTGTCGAAAACTTTAACGCACTTGTTGACCGCTATAACCTTGTTATTGAGTTGGATAATAAGAAATACAGTCGGATTAATACACTATTATCAAACATGAAAGCGGGTATTGTAATGGTTGATACCCATAATATTATTACCCTTGTTAATCCTCAGGCGGAAAGACTTCTTGATCTAAACAAAGTTAAGCTCTTTAAAAACCGTGATGATTCAATATACAGGGAAGGAATCATTTCCGAAATTCTCTTGCTTACAAAAATAGTTAATACCGAAAATGTTCAAAAGAATATTACGCTTCATACAAGGAGAGGTATTATTCTGGATATCAGTATCCAAACAATCTTCAATAAATATTTTCCCTATGAGCATAATGGCGCACTTGTTTTTTTACAGGATGTAACGGAAATGAGGAAACTTGAGAAACTGAAAGATGAATTTATTTCAAATGTATCACATGAATTCCGTACACCTCTTACCGTAATTTCAGGGTTTGTAGAAACAATTAAATCATGGGAAATTTTAAATAATGAAGACAGGAATACAGCTATTAATATCATAGAAGTTGAAACGGAGCGGTTAAAGAAACTTATATCCGAATTAATGACTCTTTCCCATATAGAAGGTAATATGAGTACGAACAGCATGAATGTTTTTGACCCGGTGGTCATTGTTAAAGAAGTAGTTGCTGCACTCGGGCCATTCTGCAGTAGGAAAAAACATACATTCAATCTCTCAATACAGGAAGGGATTACCCCTCTGTTCGGGATGGTCAGCTGGTTCAGACAGATACTCTTTAACCTTTATGATAATGCCATTAAGTACACTCCTGAAGGCGGTTCAGTAGGTATTTCTATGAAAAGTAATGCGGGTAAAATATATATAGAGGTAACCGACTCGGGTGCAGGAATTCCGGATAATGAACGAGAAAATATTTTTGAACGCTTTTACCGTTTAAATAAATCCCGGAGCGGCCGTATACCTGGCAACGGTTTGGGACTTTCAATAACAAGACAGATGGTTGAAGAATTTGGAGGTTCCATTGAAGTGGTAAACAACGTACCAGACGGCTCCCTTTTCAAAGTTACTATACCTTATAAAAAAAGTAAGGAGGCTGCATTATGAAACCGCATAATTTTTCACCTGAAATACTTAAAGAGTGTGATATGAGGGGTATTATGGGAAAAGATATAAATGTTGAAGATGCCTATTTTGTGGGGCGGTCCTTCGGTACCAGGTTGAAACGGATGAATATTCATCAATGTGTTGTAGGATGGGACGGTCGCATTTCCTCCCCCGTACTGAGTATACAGGTCAAAAAGGGATTGAATGACAGTGGAATCGATGTTATCGATATTGGTCTTGCTCC
>CAYSXD010000079.1:0-9037 GCA_964434925.1 uncultured Spirochaetaceae bacterium | reverse complement strand
ATAGCGGCATGTACATGGGGAGGGTTGAAAAATATTTTCTCTCGGGGGCCTGCAAGTTCAAGGAGGTGATCCACTTCAAAATGGAAGTCGTTATCATCCTTTTTAGTATTTATATTATAAAGAATAGCTTCCGAATCACGCACATAGTTGGCAATGCTGTCTCCATGCATATTGGACATTTTTATCGGGGAGGGAATATTGGCTTTCCCCAGAGAAGGTATAGAAAAATCATATTTTTCAGCTGGTTTGGTTTCCACAATTTTCTCCTTTACTTGGATGTAAGAACTTCCAGACCATTCCAGTCTGAAGTGGGTTTATTTTTAACATAGTTCCTGCATCTCTCCAGAAATATGTCTGCAACAGGATCTTCCGGTAGCAATTTCCGTACCGCAAGAAAATATTTTGCCGCTTCTTTAAACTCCCTTTTATAGTAATACTTTAAACCTATCTGATGATAGCCCCAGGCCTTCTTTTCACGTGGAGTTACTACAGTTTTTGCCGTATATATATTTTCACCCTGAGTTTTACCTTTGACAACAACCTTATCTATCATACGGCAGAGGATATTCCCTTTCACCTTTCTGTACACACTTTCCGAAAAAATCACCTTCTGCCTGTAGGGCTTTGTCAATCCTTCCAAACGTGACCCCAGATTTACCATATCACCAATGATTGTATAGTCCATTTTCTTTTCCGAACCAATATTACCAACGGTAACAACTCCATAATTTATTCCAATCCCTGTCCTGAATTCGGGTTTTCCATTATTAACCTGTTCCTCGTTAAAGTGGATAAGCGCTTCCTGCATCTCAATCGCCGCAAACAGCGCCTGAGCGGCATCATCCTCCCGTTTTACCGGAGCACCAAAAAAAGCCATAATTGCATCACCTATATATTTATCAACAACACCGTTATGCTTTACAATAATATCAACCATCATCTCAAAATAACGGTTCAGCGTCTGAACCAGCTCATCCGGCATATACCCTTCCGAAATGGTGGTAAAACTTCTGATATCTGAAAACAGAATGGCAACTACCCTGTTATCACCAATGAGCATCTTCTCCGGATTGTTGAATATGGATTCAATTACATCTTTCGGTACATATTTTTGAAATATACTTCTGATTTTACGTTCATTCTTTTCTGCCAGAACAGACTTGAATGCAAATTGTTTAATCTGTTTGTAAGCTTTTTCAAGCTCTCCCGTCATAATATTAAAGGTATGGGCAAGTGTCCCAATTTCGTCGTTATACTCTACCGGAACACGGGAAGACATATCATTCGTTGAAATAATATGCCGCATGGTCTCAACAATGGATCGAAGAGGCCTGGTAAGGTATCCGGTAAAAAATATAAGGAGGAGTATGGAAATAATAATGGTGCCACCGAGAACATACGCCGTTTGAACAATAATTTCTCTGCTCGCTCTGTAAAAAACCGACTCATCCTCCGTTACGAAGAAGAACCAGTCAAATGGTTTAAAGTAAAATCCATATCCCACCCTCTTACTTCCATTCACAGTAACGTTTATCCATCCTGACTCTTTTTTTATTTGATAGTCATATAACCGCGATTTTTCTTCTATACCCAGGTTGGTCCGGCGTGTTGACATGGCCAGATTGGAATCTTTATCAACCGCGAAAATCAGTTCCGTATCACTTTTGATCAATGATTCAGCGTAGGACTTAATGGCACTTTTTGAAACCTCTATATATGACTTGTTTTTAGAGAGACCATTGTTCACCAGTAAATTCCATTGGTTTTCAGCATAGTTCGAAAGCTCTTCAGCTTTAAAACTCATAAATTTTAATGCAATTCTTGTCATCCCGCTTCGTGCGGAAAATGATGAAATGGTCGCTGTTATTACCATTGAAACAATTAATAACGGCAGAACAATAAAAATAATTTTTGTCTTGATATTCAACTAACTACCCGTTTATCTAAAGTAAAGATCCTTCCTTCTTCAGAATCGGTATGTATTCCTCTCATCTTGAGAGGCAAGCGGTAATTTTAGACAGGGAAGTGAAGTCAAAGGGACTTTATGCCGATCATTGAGAATGCATATGTAATGAGAAAATAAGGATTATACAGTGGATGAACCCGGAACCAATATTATTTCTGACGATTTCAGCAGTCAAATCGAAAGCTTCTCACAGGAAGAAAGAGAAGAAATCCTCGAACAGATAGAAAAAATAAGCTCACAGAGTCATATAAAAATTTCACCTGAACTTTTCGAAGTTAAACCAACAAAAAGGGGCGGGACATTACCACTGTTTATAAATATTATTGGTCTTGTTATTATAATAGCAGGCTTCTTTTTCGCAAACAGATATTTTCAGGCAAAAGAGGAAAATATTGTCCTCGGTGAAAAGAGGTATACGTCAACGGAAGATTCTGTTGTAAAAGCCCTTAAAAAGCAGTCGGAGGAGCAACTTCAGCAAAAACAGCAGGAAATCTCAAAAATTCAAAATGAGCTTGAGAAACTTGATAAAGAGAGCTCAAATTTAAAAGCAACAATGGACGACCAGGTAAGAGCCAAAGAAAGAGAACTTACCATGCAAATGCAGCAGGAACTGGAAAAAGAACGAACACGGCTGAAAAATACAGGAGTTTCATCTGCAGAACTTGAAAAAAAATTGAAGGAATTTGAGACGCAGAAACAAGTGTACATGAGCAATGCTCTTAAATCTTTCAGGACTCAGTCAGAAAATGCATTAAAAGAAAAAGAACGACAGCTCACTCGGGCAAAACAGATCGCACAGCAGATTCTTGATAAAGCGAACCGGGATAAAGCTGCCCTGGAGGAGAATGCAAAAAAACGTGAAGACCAACTGAAAAAACAATTTGAGAAAGAGAAAAAGGCACTGACAGAACAAAGCAGTAACGCAGAAAAAAAGCTTTTGGAATTAAACCGGCAGCAACACAATGAACAACTTGTACAGGATCAGATAACCAGCTCCTATGCCGCTATAATTTCCGCAATTAAAAGCGGTAAATATCCGGAAGCGGAACTTGCCATAAATGATTTACGAAAACAGCTTACCGACCCTAAAATAAAATATCTGACAAATATTAATAAACGGCTTGAAATAGAAAATTTCATTCTTGATTCACTGGAAAATAAAATCAAACAGGGACAGACTGAAAGCACAACCGATTTCACCACACTCACACAGGCTGCACAGGCACTGTTGAATGCCCGGGCTAATATTATTAAGGGAGATGAATCGGCAAAGAAAGGAGATATGTACACCGCGACAAGATTTTACAATACCGCGCTTGCCTCACTTCCCCATGTAAAAACCGCCATAACTTCTTTACAGAAAATTGAAGCAAAAAATCTTGAATCTCACGCAAAGGGATATATTACTCTTGGGGACGCGAGTATTCGAAAAGGGAATCTGACAGATGCTGTTACCCAGTACAGGAATGGAGCGGTTACAGCAGTTAATATAAACAAAAAAGTACTTTCCACTTCAATAAATAAACTCGAATCGGCTCTTGCTTTGATAAGAAAAAATATTGAGGATAAGAACGATGCAGCCTATAGGAATCTAAAAAACAATTCGGGGAAAAAGATTTCCAGTTTACAAACGGATCTTGATACAAAGAAAAGTGAAATTAATAATCTTAACAGCATTCTAGAGAATGAGCAGTCAAAAAAATCTGCTCTTGAAAAACAAATATCTGTCCTGAACGGGCAAATGGCTAATTTGCAAAAAGAAAACTCACTGTTTTTAAGTAAACTTTCCAGGAAAGATAGCAGGATTAAAACACTCAACGAAAAAATTGCAAAGTCTTCTGTTAGAATTCAGAATTTAACATCAAAAGTGAAACAAACTGAAAAAAAAATATCTTCCCTGCAAAAAGAACTTGATGACGCGGTTAATCAAATTGTAGACCTTATTAACTCATAAACCGCCTGCCTTGCAAACACACACTTTTTCTGTTACAATTTGATTATAATGGATATTAGGTGTGTGCTATGAAAATGGGAATAAAGAAGATTCTTGATTCTTTACCAAACCTTCAGATCATGATTAAGGAGATGAGGGACATTATATTAACCAACATTGTCATGATTGGGGGAATTCCCGCACCCACCTTTAAAGACGAAAAACTTCGTGATTTCATTATTAATTGTTTTAATCAGGATAATTTGATTAATTGCTCTACCGATGAAACAGGTAACGCGCTGGGTATATTACCCGGGGATGGCGGAAAAAGAAATGTACTTATTACCTCCCATATGGACTCTGATTTTGATGAGGAAGTAAACAATACCATTGCTATTCAGCCTGAGTATATTTCCGGCAGAGGACTGAGTGATAATATTATTGGTCTGGCGGCGATTACCTCGCTCCCTTTTATTCTGGACCAGTTAAAGATACGATTAAAATCAAATCTTATATTTATGGGAACTGCCAGGAGTCTCGGTGCGGGTAATCTCGGTGGAATTCGATTTTTTCTTGATAATACAAATATACATATTGCCAATGGTATTATTGTTGAGGGAGTTAAACTTGGTAATCTGAGCTATTCTTCGATAGGCATGGCGAAATGTGAAATAAATTACTGGGTCCCTGAAGAATATGACTGGACACGTTTCGGAGCTGTAGGATCAATTACTACGCTTAATGAGTTCATAAACAGAATTCAGGAGATTCCCATTCCCAATAAACCGCACACTAGCATTATCTTTAATTCCATTTCCGGAGGAAGAGGTTTCAGCAGCATTCCCCTTGATGCGACTATTAGATTTGAAATTCGCAGTGAATCAGGAGAGATGGTAGATACCCTGCAAAAACAAATCAGGGATATAGCGGAAGAAGTCGCTTCGAACAGCCGGTCAAAAGTAGATATCAACATTATTGCGAAGAGAAAACCGGGAGGAATAAGTTTCTCTCATCCCTTTGCTGCCACAGCACGATCAATACACCAGATGCTGGGAATAGAATCCAGTATAACGCCGAATATAGCGGAACTTCCCGCGTTTATCGGTAAGGAGATACCTGCCATTGCTGTTGGAGTTACTCTTACGGAGAAGTTAAAGAAGTCTCTGGAAAAGGTAGAGATAGAACCTATCTATCAGGGATTAGCCCAGATTATAGGCCTGCTCATGGCAATTGATGAGGGATGCTGCGATGAAAATTGATAGATGGCTGAAGAACAATACCTTTCACCACTCTTCCTTTGCCGATCTTGACGATCTTGTACGGGAAAAAGAAAAGCAAAATTTAAAAATATCTCTCTGTATTCCTACTCTCAATGAGGAACGGACAATAGGGAAAGAAATTGTGCTTTTCCATTCGGAATTGACAGTCCGGCATTCTCTCATAGATGAAATTGCCGTTATAGACTCAGGATCTTCCGATAACACATTAAATGTTGCCAGATCTTTCGGCGCTGATACGTATCTTGCGTCTGATATTCTTCCCGGTCTTTCCTCCAAAATAGGAAAAGGAGAAAATCTATGGAAAGCAATCTATCAACTGAACGGGGATATAATTGTATATATTGATGCTGATATTAAGAATATACATCCACGTTTCGCCTACGGGCTTCTTGCTCCGCTCATCTATCGCAAAGAAATTAAATATGTAAAAGCTTTTTACGATCGTCCGCTGGCCTTTTCGGAAGGAGTGCGTCCCTCCGGAGGCGGTCGGGTTACCGAAATTCTAATAAGACCCCTTTTCAGTCTTTTTTTCCCCGAACTTTCTGCAATTATCCAACCTCTGTCAGGGGAATATGCTGTACGAAGGGAAGTTCTGGAAGAACTTTCATTCCCTATAGGTTATGGGGTTGAAACAGCACATATTATTGATGTATATAAAAAATACGGCCTTGACGCGTTCGCACAGACAGATCTTGATCAACGTGTCCACCGAAACCAGGAAACGAGAAGTCTTGGAAAAATGGCATTTGGAATACTTCAGACTTTTTTCAAAAGACTGCTGGCATTTAATATTATATCTGAACTGCCGGAGCTCAGTACTGTACTGAGACAGTTTCAGGTACATGATAAAGAATTTGAAGCAATTAATACGGAAATAGTTGAGGAGGAAAGGCCTCCAATGCTATCATTGTCAGAATATTGTAAGAAAAGGGGGATTAAGGGAAAATGATAAGATTGATTATAAGTATTTTCATGCTGCTGGTTCTTACAGTGTTTATTATAATGAATGTAACCTATTCAACATCGATTAATTTATTTGGTTATAAACTTGAAAATATTTCCACCATTGCTGTTGTTCTTGTGAGTATTGCCACGGGAATTGTTTATTCATTTTTCTATTATATTCTCAGCTTTCTTGCAAAAAACAGAAAGGCTAAAATGAAATTCCAGGATAAAGAATCAAAAAAGAAAGCGAAGGAACTGAAAACCAGGGAAAAGAATATTCAAAAACAAATTGACGAAGGAGTAAAAAATGCTTTTCCGCCCGAAAACACAGAACCTGCTGCAAACAACAAAAAACAGAAAAGTCTTTTAGATAAGATTAAGAACAGGAAGTAAAACCCCTGTTTTCCATACTTGTCATTTTTTACAGGAGCAACTATACTGACCCACGATGATTAAATTGATGAGTAACTCAATCCTTCTTACCGTTATTTTTTCTACGGTGACCGCGCAGGTTATGAAAGCTCTTATTATTCTTATTATAGATCGACACCTTATGCTTAACAGGCTTATTGAGACGGGGGGTATGCCCTCCTCGCACTCTGCAGCTGTTTCATCCCTGGCTACCTCCATGGCCCTTGTCTATGGATGGAACAGTCCTTACTTTACCCTTGCGGTAGTGCTCGCGGCAGTGGTTATTCATGATGCTACCGGCGTTCGCCGTGCAGCAGGAAAGCATGCTGAAGTTTTAAATGATCTTACAAAACAATTTGCAAATCTCTTTGGAAAGGGTTTTGAGCCTCAAACCTTGAAAACACTTCTCGGGCATACCTACCCCCAGGCTGTAGCGGGTACTATCCTGGGGATAGGAATAGCGCTGGCAGTGTTCCACTAATCTTTTATTACAATGGAGAATACTATTGAATTCGCTGGAAATTTTGAATGATAATCACTGTTTTTGCTGTGGCATAAAAAATGAGAAAGGGCTGAAACTTTCATTCGATACAACAGGAAAAGATACGGCTATAACAACCTTCACCATTCCCGAATACTTTACCGGATGGGCAAACCTTACCCACGGTGGGTTTATATCCATGCTCCTTGATGAAACAATGGCACAGGCGTGTATGGCAAAAGATCTGAAAGGAGTAACTGCCGAACTTACTGTCCGGTTTATAAAACCTGTTCCGGTAACAACTGAAATAATTGTCACAGGGAAAGTGGAAGAACTAAGGAAAAGAATCGCCCTGACTACCGGAGTAATTAGGGATCGGGAAGGTACAACATACGCGGAAGGTAAAGCAAAGTTCATCAGAACGCTGTAACGAGCTTACCTGACCGCTCATGATTGACATTACCCTGTTTCTATGGTATTTTTTCTGCCATAACGGGCTGTAGCGCAGGGGTTTAGCGTACGTGTCTGGGGGACACGGGGTCGGCAGTTCAAATCTGCCCAGCCCGAATTACTACAAGGACAAACTGTTTATTCAGTAGGAAGCGGTTCAAACCGTTCCCTACTGATCTTCTCTCTAATTAATAGGATCCATCCAATGTACCGGAATATTAATAAAGTCTTTTCGGATTTGATGCAATAATTCGTTTTTTCTCTACTTTTTACATATGCATAAGATTTCTATCAACTTCCTTTTCCAGATTTAAGTACACAATACTCTTTCCCCAAGCAATAAAATATTAATTACTTTTATTTTTTACATTATATTTAATCACAACTATTGACTTTTTTTCACGTTTTTACTATTTTATTCTCATTATATTAAGGAGGGTACTAACTATGGCAATAGATTGCAGAACACCAGCTAATACAGCAGAAAAACTTTCGGATTCGATCTGCGTAAACAAAGTAAATTCGAGTTTTACAAAACTCCTTATTTTAGGTATCTTTGCCGGTGTTTTTATAGGCTTCGGGGCACAGCTGGCTACGGTAGCAGGTCAGGATATGAGTAAATATCTGGGTGTCGGGTTTACAAAACTTGTTATGGGAGCTGTTTTTAGTGTGGGACTGATGCTAGTCGTTATCGCAGGAGCGGAACTTTTTACAGGGAACAACCTTATTGTTATTTCAGCTCTGGATAAAAGGGTAAAATGGGGTCAGGTTTTTTCACACTGGGGTATTGTCTTCGCGGCAAATTTCATCGGTTCCCTGTTGATCGTAGTGCTTATTGTCTATTCCGGTTTATGGAAATCATCAAACTATCATGTGGGGGCTTTCGCATTAAAAATAGCAAATGCTAAAGTAAATTTATCATTTGTTGAAGCCTTAACCAGAGGAATTCTTTGTAACTGGCTGGTATGTCTGGCTGTATGGATGGCCATTTCTTCAAGATATGTATTGGGTAAAATTCTAGCAATACTCTTTCCTGTTATGGCTTTTGTTGCTTCAGGGTATGAACATTCAATAGCAAATATATTCTTTATTGTCAAAGGTATATTTCTTAAATCTCAACCGGAAGTGGTAGCAGCGGCAGGGATGGCAGGGGATAAATTAACAAATCTTACATGGAGTGGTTTTTTTGTAAAAAATTTAATTCCTGTAACATTAGGTAATATAATCGGTGGAGCTTTATTTGTGGCATTACTCTACTGGATTGTTTATTTAAAGCCCCAGAAACCTGAAGAACGTGTAACAGATTAATCTTTTCATCTTTTTCATATTCTCCCTGGCTGCTCAATGTTTTGAGCAGCCTTTTTAATAATCTCCATAACTAAGGATCATAATTCCGGAGGAGACTTCCCCGACAGCAGAGCGGTATATGTGAGGCAGATCAGCTTTAAACTCCATAAACTGCCCGGCGGATACAGAAAATTTTTGTTCCTCTATCCGCACTTCAATTCCACCGGTATAAAGGAATATATACTCCTGAACACCTCCCTGATGTTGCTCAGCTTCGAAAACGG
>CAYSXD010000078.1:0-9048 GCA_964434925.1 uncultured Spirochaetaceae bacterium | reverse complement strand
AAGTTCAGGGATTTTTTTATTGTCATTTTCCATAGGCTTCTCCTTTCATTCTATCTTCCTTGGTACCCATTTCGACTGCAGCAATAGCATGCTTTCTGTGTACCCTGCTTCTTTAAGGGCTTTAATACCTGTATTAAAATGAGAAGTGATTCTTTTGGGAATATGAGCGTCAGAGTTAAGGACTACGGGTATGTCTCTTTCTTTGCAGAGAGAAAGTATCCATGGTGAAGGATACATTGATTTTTCACCATTCCATCTGCTATTCCCCGTATTTACTTCAATCATCTGTTCATGTGCTTTAATTTCATTGAGAGTCGTTATAATTTCATTCCGGTACCATGGTTCCTTTTCGTTGAAATACTTTGAATTGACATTAGTCTTTTTAACAACATCCAGATGACCCAGGATGGTAAATCCACCTTCTCTGATCATCTTACGGACCGTTGTGTAGTAGGTTCGGACAAGGGCCTGAGGGTCACCGTCAAAATTATGAGTAAGCAACTGTTCCATATCTTTTTCCGTATAATCAATTCCGGGATATTCACCTGTTACTCTATCATGCAGTACATGAACTGATCCAATGGAATAGTCAAGTCCCAGTGAATGATAAAAAGAATTTGAGGGACCCATTACATTTTCAATAAAATCAATTTCCAGACTTGTATAAAGTTCAATAGAAAATCTGTATTTATCTTTAAGGTGTTCAGCTTCTTTCAGATATTTACCCAGATTTTCCTGTGTCATTGTCCAGTCATTTGGAAAGGGCAATGGTGCGTGACCGGACAGGCCAAAGCATTTCAGGTTTTGCTTAAGAGCTTCCCTAACATAATCTTCAGGTTTCCCTTTACCGTCACAGTAGCTGGAATGGCTATGATAATTTGCATAAATCATGTTTACATTCTATCCTTATTGATTGTATCATACCTGACAGTATATTTCCAATGTTTACGGGGAACAATATGTTGAAAGAACTTGAAGAAAGAGTTACGAAGTCATCCGAATATATAGATTCATGCAGAAAAGAGCTTGGAAGAAGAGTGGTAGGACAAATAAATATGCTTGATGGTCTGCTTATGGCACTTATAGCGGAAGGCCATGTTCTTCTTGAAGGTGTTCCGGGACTAGCCAAAACACTTGCCGTAAAAACACTTTCGGAAGTTATTGATGCGGATTTTAAGCGGCTTCAGTTTACTCCCGATTTATTACCGGCGGATTTAATTGGAACTCTTATTTTTAGGCAGCAGACACAGGAATTTGTTGTACGGAAAGGCCCCGTTTTCTCAAATATTATTCTTGCTGATGAAATTAATAGAGCACCTGCAAAAGTACAGTCGGCACTTCTTGAAGCTATGGAAGAACGGCAGATTACCATAGGGGATAATACTTACCCGCTCCCTGATCCTTTTTTTGTTATGGCTACCCAGAATCCAATTGAGCAGGAGGGGACATATCCCCTGCCGGAAGCTCAGCTTGACAGATTTATTATGAAATTGAAAGTAGATTACCCTTCATCCGCGGAGGAATTACATATTCTCAGAAAGATGGGAGTGCATAAGAATATTACTGTAAGTAAAGTAATAACTCCTCATATTCTAAAAGCTTTAAAGATGAATGCGAATGATATTCTTGTTGATGAACGGATTGAAGAATATATTGTTGCTATTATTGTTGCTTCCCGTTCGAAGGATGAAAGTTTCAGATCTTATTCCCGCTACATTGATTTTGGCGCATCGACACGCGCGACGCTCTTTCTGTATAGATGTGCAAAGGTTCAGGCTCTTTTTGAGGGTAGAACATTTGTTATTCCGGATGATGTGAAAGCGGTTGTATACAATGTCATGAGACACAGAATTGTGCTTTCGTATGAAGCAGAATCTGAGGAACTCTCCCCCGAAGATGTTATTACACAAATTCTAAAGGTAGTTCCCGTTCCGTAAGAATGAATAACCTTGAACTTTTTTCAAAAATCAAAAATCTACCTCTTGTTTCCTCGCGACTTGTTGACGGGTTCCTTTCGGGGAACTACCGATCTGTTTTTAAAGGTCCCGGACTTGAATTTGATGAGGTAAGAGAATACGCGGAAGGAGATGATTCAAGATTTATCGATTGGAATGTAACTTCACGTTTTGGGGCACCCTATACAAAAACATTCAGGGAAGAGAGAGAAATAGTTCTCTTTCTTATTGTAGATATTTCACCTTCTCTGCAGGCGGGGAGCGGTAAATTCCGTAAACAGGATACCGCAGCGATACTCTCCTCACTTCTGGCATTTTCGGCTGTCCATAACAATGATAAAGTAGGCGCAGTATTTTTTTCTGACCGGATTGAAAAATGGGTACCTCCAATGAAAGGGAAAAAACAGGTGTTTAGGCTTATTGAAAATAGTTTGAGTATCAAAGCTCAGGGCAAAGGATCTGATTTAAAAAATGCAATTCGTACAGTATATGAGACACTGAACCGAAGAGGGATTTGTATTATACTTTCTGATTTCCGTACCCCCCCCTGTTGGAAAGAACTTTCTTTGCTTGGGAAAAAGCATGACCTTATAACATTAAAAATAACTGATCCCTCCGATCTTGAATTCCCCGTATCCGGATTAATTGAACTTGTTGATCCCGAAACAGGTGCTTCCATGTATGCATCGGGTCGTTCGAAAAAATTCCGGAAAGAATATAGGGAATTCTGGGAAACAAATAATATTTTTTGGAAAAGGGAATGCCTTCGCCGCAGGATCCCTGTCCTTGAAATAAGTACCGTAGATGATCCTGTCTTAAAACTGCTTTCATTCTTTTCAAGGAGAAGAAGTTGAAAAGAGCGGCAGTTAAAATGTGTATTGTACTGTTCTATATTATGAATGGAATCCCTTGTTTTTCGGATTCGGGATTGAATGTTAAAAGTATTATCTTCCTTCCAAGGGAATATTTTGTTGGAGATACTGTTGAAGCCCGCATTATGCTGCAGTCTAAGGGAGGAAGTGTTTTTGCTCCTCCATCTAAACTTCAGGAATTCGGATGGCTTGTATACCATGAAATTACCGTCAAAAAAGAAAAAAACGGAACGCTGGTAACTATTACCTTTACTCCATATGCACCGGGTACCCGCACTCTCCCTCCAATAAAACTCGGGAGTGCTATTCTTGATTCTGTGAAAATACACACTACCTCTATACTGACAGCAGCAGGGACATCATTCAGAGGTATTAAAAAACCACTGCTTCTACCCGGGACCAGACTTCTGCTGGGGGTTGTCATTGCATTTCTTTTTATTGGGCCTGTTTTTATTCTCTGGTTCATCGGATCTATAAAACCAAAATTGAATCTTGCTATGGCTCTTCGCCGCGGAAGAAAATCACAAAGACAGTTATACAAAGTATTAAAGGAACTTGATGAGGAAAAGGAAAAAATGAGCAGCCGGCAGTTCTATTTTGAACTTTCGGATGCATACCGTAAATATCTCTGGAAACGTACAGGAGTTGATTTTACGACAACTACTTCGACCGATTTTGGGTTAAATCTTGAAAAAATACTCGGGCCAAACAGCATTGTACAATCTGCTTCAGCTATGGTGAAATTTTCCGATTCTATTAAGTTTGGCGGGGTGACTGTCAATGCGGGACGAAAAATTCATGATCTTTCTATTGTAAGGGAATCTGTTCATCTTATTGAAAAGAGTTTTGAAAGCAGGAAAAGGAGTATCGTTCCAAAATGATTACTTTCCAGCATCCGGGGTTTTTACTCCTACTGGCCTTTATTCCTCCCCTCATTTATTTACGTCATTTTTGGCCTGGCAGAGGTGGACGATTTTCTTTTTCTTTCACAATCTGGCAGAAAGAGATTTTTAGACCGCAACTAAGCTTTACCGGAATACTTCTTGCTGTAGGTACTCTTGCCTTTTGGGTCGGAACAGTTCTTCTTGTTTTTGCTCTTTCCGGTCCGGAGTCGGTAAAAAAGAAAAAAATTTATCTTACCCGCGGAATTGATATTATGTTTGTGCTGGATGAATCTCCAAGTATGGCAGCGCAGGATTTTTCATCTGATACCAGATTTGAAGCAGCAAAGAGGGTAATAAAAGAGTTTGTCCATGGGCGGGACCATGATCCTGTTGGGCTGGTTGGGTTTGGTAAAGATGCTGTATTAAAGGTACCGCCTTCTCTTGATTATTCATTTTTTTTACAGGAACTGGCCACATCAAAAGTTATGGAGCTGGGTAATGGAACGGCTATCGGAATGGGAATTGCCATTGCCTGTCTTCATTTAAAAGAGAGTACTGCGAAGGAAAAGATTATTATTCTTCTTACTGACGGGGAGAACAATGCAGGAGAAATAACTCCTGAAACCGCTTCATACATTGCCGCAACTCTTGGAATAAAAATATTTGCTATAGGAATTGGTACTAACGGAAAGGTACCTCTCGAATATACGAATCCTTTAACCGGGCAAACGTTTATGGGGACATATAACGGGGTTTATGACGAAAAACTTCTTAAAAAAATAGCTGGTATGACTCGTGGGCGTTTTTATTCAGCTTCTTCCCAGGGGTCTTTGAAAAATGTTATTTCCTCCATAGATTCTATGGAAAGGGTGGAAGTTCGTTCACGTATAAAGATCGATACGCAACCTATTCACAGAGAAATTATTCTTATAGGATTTTTTCTTGTTATGAGCAACTTTTTTATCCGCAAATGGTTGCTGCGAGAGGTAGTGTAATGTTTATGTACGCGCAAAATTTCTGGATCCTTATTTTTCTTATACCGGTCAGTTATCTTTTTGTGAGAAATTTTCGATATGGCAAACAGGATTTGTTTCTTATAGGTGGAGAATGGAGAAAACACGAACTATATGATGTTTATCTTGTAAAATGGTTCTTTTCATTTCTTGTTTTTATCTTTTTTATTTTGTTTATTGTATTATCGATAGTGGGATTTTCACATAATAAGAGAGAAATATCGGAACACCCCTCCTCTGTTGATGTTGTATTTACTCTTGACATTTCCAGAAGTATGCTTTGTGAGGATATCCTGCCTAACAGATTACAAAAGTCTATAGATTTTTCGAAAGAGATAGTAGGGCAGCTTACAGGAAATCGTTACGGTATTGTTATTTTCAAAGGAAGCGGCATCCAGGTGGCTCCGGTTACTGAGGATAGAGATGCTGTCCTGGATCGTATTTCCTCTCTTTCTCCTGATTTATTTACTTCCCGGGGGACTAATATTGGGAATGGGATAAAGGTTTCTGCAACTTCTTTTCCAGGTGGGAATGATAGAAAACGGTTTATCATATTATTTACCGATGGGGAAAATTTAACCGGCAAACCGGAAAATTCACTTTCGGCGCTCAAAGAACAGAATATAAAAATAATAGTTATTGGTACCGGCACCAGGGAGGGAAAGGAGCTGAAAGATAGTCAGGGAAAGCCGATAGTCACTGCTAATGGTAAGACGGTTATTTCAAAGTTAAATTCATCCATGTTAAAATATATTTCTTCAGTAACCGGAGGATACTATTTCGATATCTCGGATCCCGGTACGTTGGCAGCCGTATTAAAATTGTTATCTTTCGATGAATCCCGCTCCGGTATTCAAACAGTACAGGCAGACTCCTATATGTTTTTTCTCTCAATAGCCCTTGTCTTTTTATTATTTTCAATTACTATAAGGATTTTTCCATGGAAAGGCGTATTTTAATTTTTATTATTATAGGTTTTGGTTTTCTGACTGTTTCCTGCAAGAATCCGGGGATGTATGTCCGTATCTTTTCAGGAAACTATGCTTACTCCCGCGGAGATTATCAGGATGCGAATTTAATGTACATTAAGGCTGCTTCATCCGGAGCATACAGTGATTATGTGTCATATAACCTGGGAAATGTTTACTATGCCCTTGGGGAAGCGTCATCTGCTCTGGATAAGTGGAAAAAATCTATAAAATCGAAAGACAGCCGGGTAGTCTTTTCCTCTTCATTTAACAGAGGGGTTCAATTGTATGAACTCAGCAGATATGAAGAGGCGTTTGTTTATTTTAAAAAGTCTCTTGAAATTAAACCTTCTGATGTCAGTTCTAAAATTAATCTTGAATACTGCCTGCTTAAAATGAATATTAGAGACAACGGCAGCGGAAAAATTATCAGGAAAAATAAAACTGAAAATAAGAACAAAAAATCTGATGCAACACGAATTCTTGATTTTGTGAAACGTGTTGAAAGAAAGAGCTTTTCTCCCAAAAAAGGAACAGGGATCCCGGGGAAAGGAGAGATAAATGATTGGTAAAGTACTTTTTACCTGTTTTCTTACTATTTTTCTTTCATTAATGGCTTTTTCTGAAGACCTCATTGAAGAAGTACACCCTGATCCGGTAAGGAAAGGATATCAGTTTACATTTACCATCTATCTTAATTATGACGATCCCTCTTCTGTTATGATTCAGGCACCGAAATTCCCCAGAGAAATACGGCTTATTCGGGGGCCTTCAATACGAAGTTATTATCTCACTCCTGAATCCGGAATAACAAAAAAGAAAACACGAATTCGCTATACTTTCATAGCGCAAAAAACAGGACGATACATTCTTAAATCATTTAAAATTAAGACTAAACGTGATTCATATACTACGAAACCACATATTATCGGGATTGGAATTTATAAAAATAAATCAATACATATTCCCTATGAGATCTCATGGGAAAAAGAGAATGGTCCTGTCTATGTCGGTCAGGCAGTTCCACTAATTGTGCTTATATCAAAACTGCCCCGTATAATTATCTTTGATACTGTTAAAGTTTCTTCTCCATCAAGCGGATTATTTACACGAATAGAAAATCCCGGACCAATTACTGAAAGAAATGTCGGTACCCGAAAACTTTATACTGTTCCGGTTGCGGGTTATCTTTACACTGCTTCAAAAAGCGGCACAATAAGAATACCGGAAGTTAAGGTGTCGGGGAATGGAATAACTTCGTTTTCACATTCAATGAACATAAAAGTTTACCCAATCCCTGCAGACATAAAGGAAACAGGAGCAATAGGGAATTTTCAAAGAGTGTATAGTATAGAATCCGATATTCTTGAACACAACGAAAGTACAAAAGTGCATGTTGGGATTGAGGGGACAGGGAACCTCAATTATCTGGAAATACCTTCTCCAATAGCGAAGGGTATGACAATTATCAATGAAGAAAGTGAACAAAACTACACAGGAACTTTTTCCGGTTATAAAGGAAGAAGGGGAAAGACCTTTACTCTTCTGGCTACTCAGGCAGGAGATAAAACAATTACTATTCCTTCTTTTCCTTATTTTAATTCCAAAACCGGAGCAGTGAGTGTCATCCCTCCGGAACACATTACTGTACATATACATAAACCAGTTGATAAAAAAATTACTCCTGTTGATCCATTAAGTGGATTTGTACCCGAATCATTCCCGAATACCCAGCTCTCTTTACAATCCGGAAGATATCGGATTGCCGGCAGTTATCTGTGGCTTCTGCCCGGGCCTCTGGTTTTTTTAGTATTTCTTTTGGCAGGAAAGAAGAAAGTACTCATTGTATCCCTGGTTTTTTTTATTTTACCTGTTTTCGGGACAGGAGCAGCCGGGGGTCCGGATGGTCCTTCTCTCTACAAAAACGGAAGGTATGCTGAGTCCATTAACGTTTACATGGATGGATTAAACAAAAATACGGACAATCCGGCAGCTTACTATGATCTTGCTTTGAGTTACTATAAAACAGGTAACATTGGAAAAGCTGTCTATGCCGCTCAGGTTGCTTTATTCTATAATCCTCTGAATCGAGACTACTTTGATCTGGTAAATGCAATTCAGTCAGCTGCCGGTATTGAATATCCGGTTACCATTGTCAGAAGCATTTATCCCGATACCTTTCTCTTTATTCTAACCCTCCTTGTTAACGGTGCAGGGTTTCTGGGAGTAATCTACCTTATCAAAAAGAAGAGTTTTTATTTTATTGCAGCCGTTCTTTTCCTTGGTATGAGTATTGTGACAGCGGGAGCTCTGGCTCATTCTGCTTATCAGCGGCAGCACTATTACGGGATATCCTATTCTGATACCACTGAAGTTAAGAGAATTCCGAGGGAGGGATCAGCAACTGATTTCTCCTTAAAAAAAGGTGAATCAGTCGATGTCGTTAATCTTTCCGAAGAATATGTTTTTATTAAGAATGGTATTGGCATGAAAGGCTGGGTTAACAGGAAGAAACTTTTGCTTTTTGGAGGTTCCGTAAATCCTTATAAAGAATTAAAAGGTACGAAATAATGGATTTTAATAAAATATTAGATTCGGAATATGCCTGGAAAAATTTTTCAGACAAGGATACTGAAAAACCGGAGGAAAAAGAAAAAATATATAATCCGGTTAAAATAAGGGTGGATGATGTTATTGATCTTCATGGGTTAACGATATCTGAAGCGGGAACTGCTCTCGATTTGTTTATTGAAAATGCATATAAAAACGGGTTCAGGAAGGTCTTAATAATTCACGGGAAGGGCCGTCACTCTAAAAACGGCCCTGTTTTAGGGCTTTGGGTTAAAAAGTATCTTGAATCATCAAAAAAGGCTGGAAAAACAGGGCAGGCCGACAGACAGCATGGAGGCAGCGGCGCAACATGGGTTATAATGAAAAGATAATCTATCGTTCCCTGTAAATTATTCTTCCCCGGGTAAGATCATAGGGGGACAGAGCAACACGAACTTTGTCACCGGGAACAATCCGGATATAATGTTTTCTCATTTTTCCGGAAAGATGCGCCAGTATCATATGACCGCTTTTTATTTCTACTTTAAACATTGTATTGGGAAGAGACTCCTTTACAATTCCTTCTACTTCAATTGCTTCTTCTTTAGCCACAAAACCTCCGGGCGCAGTAGTATGGTGCGATAGTAAGATAATCAAAAATATTTGTCAAGGAGTTGACATTTTAAGAATTTTATTACAAATTAACAAATCCTGTTTCAGCTTTATTCTCAAACGAACGAGTGAAGCGGATCAACTTGTTGGTACTGTTTTCGAGAGAGTGCAGAGAACGAAGGGTAAAATACCCC
>CAYSXD010000077.1:0-9094 GCA_964434925.1 uncultured Spirochaetaceae bacterium | reverse complement strand
TGGAGCGCTTGATCTTAAACTTCGTGAACATATGAAGGTTGAGCTGAAAAAACTTCAGGTCGAAGTCGGAACAACCTTTGTGTACATAACGCATGATCAATCCGAAGCACTGGTTATGAGCGATCATGTAGCAGTTATGGATGCCGGACACTTTGAACAACTCGATACACCTCAGAATCTGTACAGCAACCCAGCGTCATCATTTGTCGCCCGTTTTGTCGGGAGTAACAATAAATTTGTTGTGGGTTTACGAAAAGACGAACAGGGAAGTTTCTACGCGACAACACCGGGCGGAGGTAACTACCTGCTGGATAAACCAGTTGATCTTGGAGAGGATGATACCTTTGAAATGTATGTCAGACCGGAAGCCATGATAATAAATCCTGATTCTGGCGATGATAAAATAAATATTCTGAACGCCGATGTGAAGGCAATCCTTTTTGACGGAGGGAACAGCCGGCTGCTCGTAGTACCGGAAAACTCCAACAAAGAACTTATCGTTGCGCTTCCCCAGAATCATCAATTTGACTACATAAAAGCAAAGGATAAAATCAGGGTCGGATGGCATCCGAAATCAGCTGTTTGTTTTAAAAAATCGGAAGAGAAAATCTATGAAGATCTCTAAAGTACATAAAATACGATGGAGTTTTATTATCTTTTTTACTCCTGTGGTACTCTGGCTTTTTCTTTTAATTGTTTTCCCACAACTGGAACTTTTGAAAATGTCTTTTTTTGGAACTGGTCTTCCGGGAAAAGAAAACTTTACTCTTGCAAATTATGGCGCATTTTTTTCCGACCCCATCTACTGGCTGACTTTTGTACGAACTGCTTTATATGCAATTAGTGTTACCTTTATTGTCCTTGTCATTGCTCTTCCGCTCACATTTTATATTACAAAAATTGCAAAGGTAAGAACTCAGGGGTTCCTCACTATTGTTGTTCTTATTCCTTTCTGGATAAGTGAGTTAATTCAAGTTTACGGGTGGATAATTCTTTTAAGAGGAAGTGGAGTACTAAATAAATTTCTGGTGGCAATCGGGATATTCAAGCAACCCCATGAAATGCTCTACAACGATGTTGCAATGATTATAGGCCTTGTGTATATATCGATGCTTTTTATGATAATACCATTAATTAGCGTTATGCAAAGTCTTGATGATTCCCTTATAGAAGCAGCATATGATCTGGGAGCAAAAAAAATTACAATATGGCGAAAGATAATCATTCCATATGTAACACCGGGAATTATGTCCGGAAGTATCCTTGTGTTTATGCTTGTACTTGGATCATACCTGACTCCAAAACTAATGGGAGGAAAGAACGCTCTGTGGTTTACCGAACAAATTTACAATTCCATGATTATTTATTTTAACTGGAATCAGGGCGCTGCTTTCGGATTTCTATTACTCCTCTTATCGTCACTCATTATTTTTGTAGCTTTAAAAATTACACGACAGGATTTCAGGAAGGTGATAAAATGATTAGAACACTGCCAAAATCAAAAAAATATACAGCAGGGTACGGATTTTTTATTGCACTTTTTTTAATTTTTCTTTTTACTCCTTTGATTATCACAATGGTTCTTGCCTTTAATAATTCGATGTATCCTTCTCTGCCGTGGCAGGGATTTACACTTAAATGGTTTTTTGGTAGAGGACCTGATAAAATAGGAATTTTCCATGATGCCTCAAACTTAAGAAGTATTGTATCTTCCATACATGTTGCTCTGACTGTAACTGTGTTTTCTACAATTGTAGGAACAATGGCTGCATTTCTCTTTGAGCATGAAGAATTTAAGTTTAAAGGTGCATTGTACTTCCTTATGTTAGCTCCTCTTGTTATTCCCGGCGTTATTCTTGGTATCTCCATACTCCTTTTTGCCAATGCGATCGGGACCTTTATTCAAAATGTTTTCGGAGTATATATGTCAATGCTCACACCTGGTTATTGGCTCGTTGTCTTTGGGCAGTTTTCCTTTATTACCACGGTTGTTACCATGACTGTTTCCGCGAGGCTTAAAAAGTTTGACCGTACGCTTGAGGATGCCGCGTACAATCTCGGCGCAAATAAATTTGAAGTTATCTGGTTTATAACGCTCAGGTATCTCCGACCTTCTATTGCCGGTGGAGCCGTTATAGCTTTTCTCATGTCTTTCCAAAACTTCAACACAACGCTGTTTCTTGTTGGTTCCAATGCTACTCTCCCGATAAAACTGTATACGCAGGTTCGTGACGGTTCAACGCCGGTGATAAATGCTATTGCGTTTATCCTTATACTTTTTTCTTCAATAGTTGCAGTAGCAAGTCTTTTTACAGGCAAAAATAAAGAATATACCTAAAAACATAGTATTCCAGCCAAAGCCGTAGAGACAATTATCTCTCTACGGCTGTATTTAATTGTCTGGAGGTACTTTCTCTTTCTATCCTGAAGAGGAGTTTTATAAATTTATGGAAAAAAATATCAACATAGTTGTTTTTGATTTCGGGAATGTCCTTTTGCAGGTTGACCGTCTTAAAATATGTTCAAATTTATCTATTCATTCACCTCTGACGGCAAAAGAGATAGAAAACCAGATTTTCGGAACGGATATAGAATATGATTCAGAGACAGGAAAGTATGATTCCAAAGAACATTTTCGCAGAATTAAAGAACGGATAAAGGGCAATAAAAACTGGTCGTATGATGAATTTTATCACGAATTTAAAGACGGATTCGCGGATAATATTGATGGTGAAAAAGCCCTAGAATATGCCGGGAAAAAAGCAAGGATTTTTATTCTGTCAAATACTTCCTACCTTCATTCACTCTGTCTGTTTGAACATGAGCTTCTCGCGACGATTCCGGAGCACTTTTTTTTCTCCTATAAAGTTGGGGTGATGAAACCTAATAGAAAAATTTGGGATATACTATGTGAAGCGGGTTCCGTTAAGCCGGAAAAATGCCTTTACATTGATGATGTTGTAGAGTATTGTGATATTGCGAAGAGGATTGGTTTTAATGTTATAAACTATGATTTAAAAACCATGAACCTAACAGCTGAACTAAAAAAATGGCTTTAATTACTGTACCATAAGTATAGTATGTAAAAATATTTTTAGGAGGCTCTTATGAAAAGGAAAATTGTAGGTGTTGTACTTCTCTTAGCTCTACTGATCCCATTCACACTCTTTGCCAGCGGAAAGAAAGAGACAACGCAAAAAGTTGTTCTCTACTCCGCGCACACACAGGAAATCATTGATGCCCTTGTACCAATGTTTAAGGCGGATACAGGTATTGTTGCCGAAGTGGTTAAATTGGGATCAAGTGATGTTATTGCCAGAATCAAAGCGGAAAAAAATAATACACAGTGCGATGTTATCTGGAGCATTGGAGGTGAGCAACTGGAAGCAAATTCAAATTTGCTTCAACACTATGTACCGAAAGATTGGGATAAAATAGAAAAGGTATTTAAAGTAGGCACAAACTGGCTCCCCTACACAGGTATTGTTATGGTATTCATAGTAAATACCAAACTTGTACCGGAAAACCTCACTCCGGAAAGATGGACTGATTTAAGTGATCCGAGGCTCAAAGGTCAAATTTCTTCCGCGAGAGCGGACAAATCCGGTTCATCGTATATGCAGCTGGCAACGGTACTGAATATCTATAAGGATCGCGGCTGGCAGGTTTATGAAAGTATTCTGAAGAACTTTGTTCTTTCCGGAAGTTCTTCCGCTGTTCCACGATTTGTTAACGATGGTGAACAGGCAGTTGGTATTACGCTGGAAGATAATGCATACCGTTATGTTAAAGGTGGCGGACCGGTAAAGATAGTGTACCCTAAAGACGGAACAACAGCTGGCCCAGACGGAATTGCTCTTGTAAAGGGAGCTCCACACCCGAATGCCGCAAAAATCTTTATTAATTGGGCTTTATCTAAACCAATACAGGACTTCCTGGTAAAAAAAATGGGAAGAAGATCGGTAAGGACAGATGGTGCTGTATCACCCGGACTTCCTCCTTTGAGCAGTATAAAAACTGTACCGTATGATTTCGCATGGTCTGCCGGCAATAAAGAAAAATTCGTTAAGCACTGGACAGAACTCGTTCAGAAACTCAATCTCTAATAGATAATCGTCATAACTTGATCTCGGCCCCGGATTTGGGGCCGTACACTTTTCCAAAGGATTATATATGGCAACAATAAAGCTCGATCAAATCAGCAAAAGTTTCCCCGGTGTGGAAGCCTTACGCAGTATCAGCCAAAATATAGAATCAGGTGAACTTTTTACTCTGTTAGGACCTTCCGGCTGTGGGAAGACGACCCTCCTGAGAACAATTGCAGGTTTTTATAATCAGGATGGAGGACATATCTATATTGAAGAAAAATTAGTGGATAATGTTCCCGCATACGCGCGGGACACCGGGATGGTTTTTCAGAACTATGCAGTATTCCCCCATATGACGGTATTTGAAAATGTAGCTTTCGGGCTTAAGAATAGAAAAGTCTCTTCTGCTGAAATCAAAAAAAAGGTGTTCCATATATTAAAAATGGCACGGCTGTCCGGTTATGAAGACCGGACACCTGACCAACTTTCCGGGGGCCAACAGCAAAGGGTAGGCCTTGCAAGGGCTATGGTAATAGAACCGAAAGTACTCTTAATGGATGAACCACTTTCTAATCTTGATGCAAAATTAAGAGTGGAAATGAGAGAAGAGATACGTGACATACAGAGAGAATTAGGAATAACGACCATCTATGTGACCCATGATCAGGAAGAAGCCCTTGTTATTTCTGACAGAATAGCTGTTATGGAATCGGGCACTATACATCAGGTAGGTACTGGCTGGGAAGTATATAAAAACCCCTCCGATGTATTTGTCTCTTCTTTTGTAGGAGAAACAAACTTTTTAGAAGGGAAGATAACTAGAGTTGTGGGGGAGACAATAGATATTTTTGTAGGGGATCAGTTGATTAGAGCCAGAACTCCTGTAAATAACAGCGGGATTAAAGATATCAGAATTTCAGTACGTCCGGAAGATATATCACTTACAGAGAAGGGAAAAAAGACCGGAGATTCTACCATAATTGCAGGTAAGGTTGAGAAAAGCACCTTTACAGGCCCCCTGGTTAAATATTCGATTAATTGCGGAAATAATATGCATCTTGTAGTTGAAACGCACAAACCTGAACAGGGGGCATTGATGGCTGCAGGCACTTCTGTTTTTCTTAAAATACCGATAGATGCCATTCTCTGTTTCAATCCCAAAACAGAGCAGAGGTTGACATGAAAATAAATACCGGTATAAGGAAAAAGAAAATTCTACAATTCCACCCCGGACGTTTTGATTTCTGGACACTTGTAACTATCATAGGATTTGCTATCGTTATCATTTTGCTTCTTATTCCACTATTTAATATTTTCAAGTACAGTTTTCTGGACAAAACAAGCGGAAGGCTGTCTCTATCCAATTATAAAACTTTTTTTTCAAAAACATACTATACAAAAGCTATTTTAAACAGTCTGATAGTTGCTGTAGGGGGCACTACCGGTTCTCTTCTCCTGGGGCTTCCTCTTGCATTTTTCACTGTCAGATTTAGAATTAAAGGAAAAGCAATTCTGTCCACACTTGCCGTTCTTTCACTGTTGTCTCCACCTTTTATAGGCGCATATTCATGGATTATAATGCTTGGTCAGAATGGATTTTTACACAATTTCTTTCTAAATTTCGGAGTTCATCTCCCTAAGATATTTGGACCGGGTGGAATTATACTTGTGTATTCACTACAGTACTATCCTTTTGTCTTTTTACTTTCATCCGGTGCGCTTTCTTCTGTCGACCGGTCTCTGGAAGAAGCCGCAGAAAATCTTGGGACAAGGGGTACTAAGAAATTTTTTAAAATTACACTCCCATTAATAATGCCGTCTGTAAGCGCGGGTGCTCTTATTAGTTTTATGATGTCGCTTGCCAATTTTGGTGTACCGATGATTCTGGGACGTAATTTTCATGTTCTTCCCACTATGGCATACAATATTTTTACCAGTGATATAGGCGGCGATGTCGGTCTTGCATCAACAGTAAGCATTCTTCTTATACTTGTTTCTACTGTGGTTCTTTTTGGACAGAGATATATGGCAACAAGGCGAAAATATACGAGCAATATGCTTAACAAACCATTAATTAAAACACTGCAGGGATGGTATGCTGCCGGAGCTCATTTTATCTGCTATTTAATAGTGTCTATAAGTACCCTTCCCCTGGCTGTAGTGGTTATTTACTCATTTAGAAAGACGAGCGGTCCCGTTTTCCATTCAGGTTTCGCCCTGCAAAGTTATGCAAAGGTAATTCATGATGTACCAAAAACCATTACCAACAGTCTTCTCTATTCTATAACTGCGGTCATCTTTATTGTGATAGTGGGTACACTTATTGGATTTGTGCTTTCCAGAAAGAGTAATATTGCTTCCAAATTATTGGATCCTCTTTTAATGATTCCCTATATTGTTCCGGGAACAGTAATGGGAATTGGATTTGTAGAGGCTTTTAATCACAAACCAATATATCTCGCCGGAACTGCAACAATTATAATTATGTCCTACTTTATCCGACGTCTTCCTTATTCTGTGCGTTCAAGTTCTTCAATATTAAAACAAATGGATCCTTCGCTGGAAGAAGCTGGCATCAATCTAGGTTCAAAACCATTAAGCACTTTTAGGAAGATAACTCTGCCCCTTATGATCCCTGGAATAATTTCCGGTGCATTACTCGGCTGGGTTACTGCTATTAATGAGATTTCTTCATCGATTGTTCTTTATGTTGGAAGTACAATGACTATGCCGGTAAGAATATACTTGTCTGTTCTCGACGGACTGTTCGGAACAGCATCCGCACTTGCTACATTTCTTTTAGTTGCAACCGGTATAGCTCTTTACATAGTAAACAGGTTTGTCGGTCTGGGAAAGGAAACCATTGTAGGCTGAAAACATGACGATTAAGACTGATAAAATCAGTCTCACAACCTATGAAAACAATACACTCCGTATTCCGGCAGTTTTATCTGCCGTACGTGTTTATTTCAGGGACCCTGACTTCCTTCGTATTTACACCAGTAACTCCAGGAATATTCAGGATAACAGACCTGCATAAATCAACATTTTCTTTTATACGGACAGAGCCAATAAGATTAACAGCACCCTCTATTACATTAACACTCAGACTATGAACCGGTATTTTACTTTTATAAAGGATTTCCTCAATAACTTTCTGTTTTAAAATCAGGTCATCTATGGAACAGTCCATCTCTCTTTTAACCTCTATCAGGCTGCTAATAACACGAACAGTTCCATCGATATCAAGATATCTATTATTGATAATCAGATCATAAAGCTCATCCGATTCAAGATCAACATTAAAAAAGGATCGATAAAAACCTTTTCTTTCATTATTAATGTGGTTAATTATTTTCCCCGCTTCCCTCTCTGTGCACCCCTGCTCTTTCGAGAATTGCTTAATTCTGACCGGTTCAGGCGCAATAATTCTTACCCTGACAACCCCGGGAATACCGGTAAAAAGAACCTGAGTTCCTCTACCAACAAGGACACAATCACCTTTGCCGGCAAAATCGAGTATCACCATTTTCAGATTATTCAGATATCGTTCTTTCTTCTCGGAAAAAATACTCCAATAACCCGGTTTTTTTTCATCATAACTGTTAATAAGTATTTCCGGTACCTTCTTCTGAAAAAGTTTCTCCCTAAGGGCAATACTATCAAAATACGCATAGCTCCATTTTTTCGCCAGCTTTTCCGCAATTTCCTCTCCAAAACATCCGGGTTGTCTTGAAATTGTTACAATCATATAAAGCCTCCCCTGCGTGACCAGATAGTATCTATAATAAAAATTAAGACTTAATTATGCAGAAATCAAGGAAATAAAGGTTAATAATTATCGTTGAGGCATGGTATACGTGCCCCAACGATGGTTCATTTTAGTCGTTTAAGAAAATATCAACAGAAGGCCGCAGTTTTGCAAGGACCTCAACACTCTTATGGACGGGATGATTAACAAATTTAGTAATGAGGCCTGCATTCGGTTTTTCACCTGAATCAATCAGAGGGTAAGCAAGCTGGGTAAGAATGTAATCAAAGCGGGGAGCCCATTTCCGTGAACCAAGCCGCGCTGTTGTCGAGCAATTATCCACCATGAAGGAAACGCCCTTGAAATGCATATAAGGATTAAGAGAATCCACAGCTTCTATAAGAGACTCATTTACAATTTCCGAATATTCATGCCCTTTTTCCGTAAGAACATCTATCTGCGCCATCATCGTACCGCAGTACACGCCGGCAGTAATCGGATTAAGAGGAATTTCACTTTCAACCCTTTCTCTGCGGACTTTTTCTCCGATTTTCCACATTCTCGTACTGTCAATGGTACCGAATGGATATCGTTTCATCCGTTCACCTGCCAGAATAACCGAACGTATTTCATTGCCTGAAGCTACTTCTTCATAGATTTCCAGAAGGATTTCAAACGATGGATGGTAGGACGCGGAGTACGCTTTTTCAAAAGACTCCTTATCTTTACCGGAAAATTTATTATAAACAGCAATCATACCCTCTTTTGAGATTGTTTTCGAAATTGGACCGGTAACAGATTCAACTGTTTGTTTAAAAGCTTCTTGTTCATCCATTCCCCCTTCACAGGTGAATTTTCTATAGAGGCTCTCAACAATTCCGTGGACAGCCCCAAGAAGAATTCCCCGTTCACCAAAGATATCTGAACGGTACTCCATTTCAAGTGAGGTCAAAAAAGTAAACGGAGCCCCTATTCCTACCGACCAGCCGAGTGCGTAATCAGTTGCCTTGCCGTTAATATCCTGTTCAACGGCAAAACTGCAGTTTATTCCCGCACCGTCTACCTCTTTACCCTGTACATACAGCCTTCTTACAGAAGGTCCCATTCCTTTTGGGCAGACACCAATAACATTGATATTTTTGGGAAATGTTTCTCCTATGCTTTGTAAGTAGCCAAGAAGAAATCCGTGAGAAAGGCCAAACGTTGCTCCGTCCTTCATTTCGGCAAAAATCTTTTTATACAATTTTGCCTGAGC
>CAYSXD010000076.1:0-9201 GCA_964434925.1 uncultured Spirochaetaceae bacterium | reverse complement strand
ATAACGCCATCTCTTCCCATAGAATCATCCTGGTAAAACTTTCAACAAGATTAAACCCCGGCCTTTCAACTAAAAACCTGTACTTTTCCACTGGTCGTATATAAAAAGCCGTCTATGGATCTCTACTTGTTTTGGGGTCAATCCCATGGTAATTTACAGGGAAACTGATAACAAATATTCCTTTTATTTCTGTTAACTCTCTTATACTCTGTAAACTTTCGTATAGATGGGTATCCGGTATATGCTGGAGAACTGCCGAACAGAGTATTCCTCTGCAGGCAGCTTCCAGACCAGGCAGATCCGGTAAACCTGTATGGATAATTTCCCCTAGCTTTCTTCTCCACCATCTTTTTTTATTCTTATTTTTCCGCACAAAAAAGCACCTCTTTTCAGAGGCGCTTTACTATAAAAACCATTTTACATTTTAATCAACAAACTTCTTTTTCATGTATTCAAGGTCAAGCTCAGGATACAGGGGATATTTTTCTAAAAGCACTGCAACACGGGCTCTGGCTGTTTTAACAACTTCAGGGTCAATATCATACTTTGCCTTACTCTTTTTACCGGCATTCTTTCCCGTTTTTATTATAGCGGATTTTGAATTGGAAAGAAGCAGATAGATAATTGAGGCAATCTCTTTCATTTCGACTTCTCCCATACCAAGGGTTGTAAGAGCTGCTGTTCCCAGTCTGAGTCCACTGGTGTACCACGGACCATTGGGATCAAAAGGAAGCGCGTTACGATTACAGGTAATACCGCATTCCCTTAAGAGGCTCTCCGCCTGACGCCCATTCAGATCAAAACTCCGTACATCCAGAAGAAAAAGATGATTATCCGTTCCACCGGTTGCAACAGTAATTCCCTCTTTCATACAGTAACCGGCAAGTGCCTTTGAATTCTCAACTATCGTACGTGCATAATCCTGAAACCCCGGTTTTGCTGCTTCCGTCAGCGCGACCGCCTTTGCGGCAATAATATGAGGCAATGGTCCTCCCATTACAAGGGGGCACGCTTTATTTACCGAGTCAGCAAATTCGTCTTTACAGAGGATCAGCCCGCTTCGGGGACCCCGCAGTGTTTTATGTGTGGTGGTTGTTACAACATCAGCATACGGTACGGGGTTGTATTCTCCCGTCATTACCTTTCCGGCAACAAGACCGGCAAAATGAGCCATATCCACCATAAAAACCGCACCAGCTTTATCAGCAATTTCTTTCATCCGTTTAAAATTAATCAGCCGGGGATATGCGCTGTAGCCGGTCAGAAAAATAAGTGGTTTTATTTCCATTGCCATCTTTTCAATTTCATCATAATCGAGAAGACCGGTTTCTTTATTGACACTGTACGTATACGCATCAAACATCTTCGCAGATACATTAAAACGATACCCGTGGGTCAGATGGCCTCCGGAATAGTAATCCAGGCCGAGAAGTTTCTGATTCCCCAGTGCCTCACGAACAGTATCCCAGTCTTTCCGTGAAAGATGCGCCGGATTAAGATCACCGAGTTTTTCAAGAAGCGGTGTTTCGATCCGTGTAGTAAGAATTGCCCAGTATGCGATAAGGTTTGCGTCTGCTCCGCTGTGTGGCTGAACAAAAGCATTTTCAGCACCGAAAATTTTCTTTGCCATTTCTACTGCGTATGCTTCAATGTCATCTACATTATCACAGCCCGCGTAAAAACGATGAAAGGGATATCCTTCGGCATAGTTATCTGTCAGAAGATTTCCGGCGGCCAGCTGCGTTGCTAAAGAAGTGAAGTTCTCACTTGCAATCAATTTTAGATTTGTCCTCTGATTTTCAAATTCCTTGACTATCGAAGCCGCTGTTTCTTTTGAAACGCCGGATACCATTTCCAATGATGAAAGATAGGCAAGATATCCCGTGTTAATATCTTCAGGTTTCTTCCCTGCTAAATAATCTTTAACTGCCGTATTACTCACATTACACTCCCTCTTATTAGTTTTAACTAAATTTAATATCCTTCATTTACTAATATACTATTTTCCCAGTATATAGCAAGAAGATTATATTATTTTTCAAGCTCAATGAGATATTTTTTTATTTTACGGCGCCTCTCATCAAATTCAGCCAGTTTTTTGTTTTCTTTTTTAATGACTTCATCAGGTGCATGTTCCAGGAATTTACTATTGGAAAGTTTTTTTTCTGTAGAAACATAAAGTTTTTCAACCTTCAGGAGTTCCTTATTCAATTTTTCAATCTCGAAAGGGAGATCAATTACCTCTCTCACATAGATATACGATTCAAATCCATTGCCCGCAGAAGGTATGCTGTCCCGTAAATCCGGTTTATCATACCCGATGATAAGTTCTGAAGCACCGGTAAGTACTTTGATAAGATCATAAAATTCCTCAAAGTATGGTGCTCCGGAAAATCCGGTTTCCATAACAACAGAAACAGGTATTTTTTTCTCAGGTGGAATGGTAAATTCACTTCGGATTGTTCTAATACTTCGAATAAGATTCTGAACATATAAAAAGTTCCCTTCAACACGGGGATTCTTTCTCTCACCTGTTTCCACGGGATATGGAGCGGTAATAATCGCATCGGTAACACCTGGAAGTTTGTGATATATTTCCTCTGTAATAAATGATAAAAAAGGGTGAAGAAGCCGTAATGACTCTTTTAAAATCTCTATAAGAAGAGTAATAGACCTGTTTTCCCTATCGGATTTTCCACTGTAGAGATCAAGTTTGGAAGCTTCAAGATACCAGTCACACAGATCGTTCCGGAAAAACTCATAAACAGCTCCCGCGGCATCATTAAAGCGGTAACTTTCAAGGGCCCTTTTTACTATTCCCGCTGCTTTGTTCAACCGGGCGAATATCCAGAGATCAATTGTTTTATAGGTAATCTCAGACATGGAAATTAATGTTTTGCCATTCAGATTCATTAAAATAAACCTGGTCGCGTTCCATATTTTATTTGCAAATTTCGATCCGAATTTGAAGGAATCCCTGTCTATTAGAATATCCTGCCCCTGAGCAGCAAGAAAAACAAGAGTGAATTTCATTGCATCGGCACCATACTCATCAACAATTTCAAGAGGGTTCAATCCATTACCAAGGGACTTGGACATTTTACGTCCCTTCCTGTCACGGACAAGCCCCGTCAGACAGACATCACGAAAGGGTTCTTTCCCCATAAACTCTTCACTGGCCATAATCATCCTGGCGACCCAGAAGAAAAGAATATCATATCCGGTAACAAGTGTTGAGGTAGGGAAAAAAGTATCAAGATCAGCCGTTTTTTCCGGCCATCCGAGGGTTGAAAACGGCCACAGCCAGGATGAAAACCACGTATCAAGAACATCTTCATCCTGCCGGAGACTGGTATTCCCGCATTTCGGGCATTTTTCAGGAGTGTCCCTGGCGACAATCATTTCTCCGCACTCATTACAATACCATACAGGTATACGATGTCCCCACCATAGTTGACGGCTGATACACCAGTCCCGAATACCATTCAGCCAGTGTTTATACGTATTTTCCCATTTTTTGGGATAGAACCGCACCCGGCCTTCTTCCCAAGCAGCCAGTGCTTTTTCTGCCATACCCTTCATACTGACAAACCACTGTTCTGACATGTAAGGTTCAATAATGGTATTACAACGGTAGCAGTGTCCAACCTGATGACTATGCTCCTCTTCCCGTAAAAAGAAACCTTCAGCCTTCAAATCCTCAACAACAAGTTCACGGGCTTTTCCAGGCATTAACCCCCTGTATTTTTCAGGTACGTTATTGTTCAGAGTACCATCGGGATTAAGAAGATTAATTTTTTCCAGATTATGCCTATTTCCAATGTCCCAGTCATTGGGGTCATGTCCCGGAGTAATTTTTACCGCACCACTCCCGAATTCCCTATCTACATATGAATCCGCAATAATCTGTATTTTACGATGTGTCAACGGAAGATTTACATACTTTCCAATAAGAGCCTTGTAACGTTCGTCTTCCGGATGAACAGCTACTGCCGTATCACCAAACATTGTTTCCGGCCGTGTCGTAGCAATCTCAATAGTACCATTACCGTCAGTAAACGGATAATAATAATGATACAGAGTACCGGAAAGTTCTCTATGTTCTACTTCATCATCAGCGAGTGCCGTACCACAGGAAGAACACCAGTTAATAAGATACTTTCCCTTGTAGACAAGTTTCTTTTCAAACAGCGAAACAAAAACCTCTTTCACTGCCCTGGAAAGCCCTTCATCAAGGGTAAACCGTTCCCGGCTCCAGTCACAGGAAGCTCCCATTTTTTGCAGCTGTTTGGTAATTGTGGCGTGATGTTCATCCTTAACTTTCCAGGTTTCTTCAATAAATTTGTCCCTTCCAATTTCAGAACGTTCAATGCCGTTTGCCCGCAGTTTCTTCTCAACAATATTCTGTGTTGCTATACCGGCATGATCAGTTCCCGGAAGCCATAAGGTCGGACGGCCTGTCATTCGATAATACCGGATAAGAATATCCTGAAGAACAATGTTTAAGCCATGCCCCATGTGCAAAACACCCGTTACATTGGGAGGAGGGATAACTATGGTAAATGTGTTTTTATTTTTTCCCGGTTGAGTATTCTCTCTTGGAGAAAAAAAATCATTCTCCATCCAGTATTTGTATATACGTTCCTCAAAATCAGAGGGATGGTATACCCGCGAAAGTTCAACTGCCTTCATTCCGGACTCCTGAAAGATTATATATGAATGTGCATACTATCAAACATGAAGGACAACATCAAGAGAACAGGATGTATAGGGGATTAGTAATATAAAATCAACTACCGCTTAAGAAAGGCTGTTACAGCAATTGAGGCACGTTTTAAAAAAAGAGAATCCATTACCTCCGGGCGGCTGCTATTTTTCTGGCACGAACTATCCTCTCCATTTTGCGATAATACTTAGCCTGTTTATCAATTTCTTCCAGATCAGATACTCTTATTTTATTATCAATTATCTTGAATTTTGGATTCTGAAAAAGCTTCCTGATTTGTGTATTCCCTTCCACCTTTGAAAGTCCCACCATGTTTACAATTTCTTTAGGACCAAAATCAAACGTAAATGCATTATTATTAATAGGAACACGCAGCTTTTCCAGCTGGATGGATAATGCATCGTACATTCTTCCAAGAGGATCCCCGATCTGTGTATTGGCCAGCTGTTTGTAAATAAACCAGATTCTCTCTGAAAGCAGCTGTGTTAACCGGGTAATTATCTGCGGCTGGGATTTTACCATTATTTTAAAGTTAGCTTTATTAACAGCAAGCAGCACAGCATTTTCGTGCGCAATAGCGGAAGCACTTCGGGGTTTATCTTCCAGAAGAGACATCTCTCCAAAAATATCACCTGTCTTCAATAAGGCAAGCATTACTTCATTATCATTTACAATTTTAGTTATTTTTACACTGCCCTTCTGTATAATATAAAGCTCCTGCCCGGGTTGGCTTTCCGAGAAAACCATAGTACCCTTTGGGTAGGTCCGGGTAAACTCTTCCGCGCTTCCATCCAGATAAACCGCCTTTGAATATGGTCTTATCTTTCCCATTCGTTCCCTGGCTATTTTTATATTATTACCTGAAGGACAATACTTTATATATTGATGATAGGCATAATAGGCCAGATTATATTGACTTTGACGGGCATAATACTCGGCAACTCTAAAAAGATGATCAATTTGAGTCATTCCCGAACTTTTTAACGTTATTCGTGTTAGTTCTTCATCAAGATAACGCATTTTTTTACTGAACTGCTGAATAATTTTTAATGCGACAGGCGCATTCTTTTCAATAAGCAGACCATACTGATCGCGATGAACAGATATAAGCACCACATCGGTAACAGCTCTGGCAGTTTCAATATGGCTGTGTGATGACATTGTTGAGACAACACCAAAAAAATCACCGGGAAAAAGAAGATTTCCACCTTCTTCTTCAACTATTTCAACTTCTTTACTTAACTGTACCTGTCCCTGGCGGATAATATAAAAGTAGTCCGATTTTTGTTTCCCTTCAACAATTATATAGGCACCTTTTCTAAAATTTACCAGTGACAGCTGTAACGGATTATTCATAAACCACCTAACAGATTATTCCTTTACTAATAGTATAGGAGTCAGTATACACCTTTGTCAATTATAAAAACACATAATAACTCTTCTTCTCATAGTCGGTTGATTATGCTTTAATCAATACTACTTTTACCACCAGTCTATAATCTGAATATCACTCCAGCGTGATGTATAACTCTGTACTGTCTTGGAAAATTCTTCATGAATCGTCTGCAAAGAATAGGGCCTTTCCTGTCTCTTTGTCTTTTCGTCAGGGTTAATGGATTTAATATCAATTAATCCTTTTGAAAAAGTAATACGCTGATCATCCACATTTCCAAAATAGTAATTCTTTGGATATTTAGGGGTTTTTAGCCCAAGGATATTAAAACCGTCTCCAAGAGCCGCATCCACAGGCACCCAGCCGAATCCCTCCAGATAAAATTCCGACCACCAGTGCTTTTGGGTCTGCTTTTCTCCATACACAAGAAATCCTGCGACTGTCCGGGCGGGAACTCCTGCGCTGCGGGCAAGAGCCGTAAAGAGGATTGCATAATCATAGGCATCACCCTTCCGCTTGTCCAGACTCTCAAGCGGGGTAAGTAAAGGTGTTTTCGCGCTGTATTCCAATCTGTTAAGAAGATAGGTGTATATCTTTTTAGCTTTTCTATAGGGATTTGTCTCCCTCCTGGTAAGAGAAGCAGCAATGCTCCTTATTTTTTTATCATCCACCGGTGTAATACTATTAGCAGATGTATAGAAGGTGTAGAGCTTCTTATGTGTATTATATTTTTTCTCCACACGCTGAACATTTATATCGGTCTCAATCGAATACCGTTCAAACCAGTAACTCTGAGTAAATGTATAGGCTCTCCATGGTTCAATCGAATTAATTTGATACATCATCAGGCCTTTGTAATTTTCCCACATTGGCTTTGGGTCCAGAACAGACTGCATATTCCGCTGGGCCTGATTTTTTTGTACCCCCGGCATCCACAATTCAAACTCGTTTTTCTTTCCCGTTGTGATAAAATCAGAAACCGATACATCATACTGAATCTGGTAACCCCGTTTTTTAGGATACAGTTTGGTTCCTGTTGGATTAACAACTTCAAAATAAACGGAATTGCTTTCCCCTCTATCCGTTGAAACTGTTAATGCACCGGAAGTTGCACCGTCCGGAACAAAAACAACAATCTTTTGGTTATCCCAGGAAATATAGTCAAAATCAAGAGTTGAACAGTTAATATAGTTTGACTCCCCCGATTTTTTACCCGTGTAAAAACTGAAGGAAACTTTTCCAGTGCCCTGGGAAAGCCCAAAATTAAGACCTTCTATAGTAACTTTTTGTCCTACTTTCCCCTTAAGCGGTGCAGCGCTTTGAATATACGGCTCTCCCGGTTTCGCCGGGCCGGCATTAACAACAGGAACATATTCTTTATTTATAAAAAGCGGTCCGTTGCTTACTCCTGAAGAAGTTTTTACAAAAAGTCTGCCGGATTTAACATCAGCGGGAACTTTAATTACTATCTTTTTTGAACCCCAGGAAACATAATTGGAAAGCGTTGGTTTTATTCCGGCTATAATAACGTCGCTCCCTTCCCGGTTGGTGCCGAAATTTTTTCCCAGTATCTCTATTTTCTCGCCCGGAAGAGCTACCGATGGTTTAAGCATACTTATTTCAGGAGGTTTATTCGTTAAAACAAGAGAAAAAACAAGCACTATTACAAGTACTATAAATATGAGAATTGGTACGTTTCGCCTGGTAAAAATCATAAACCTACTTACTGTTCCCCCGATGGTTTATCCAAATGGGGATTTATCAGAATTTGTATTTCGAGTTCAATAGTATACGAGGTATCATCCGAAGTTTCGAGAACACCCAGAGGGAAAAAGAAAGCTTTTTCCCCCGGATTTACCGGTATACTTTTAATTGTCGCATAATGACGAACTGTATCAGACATGGAAGAACCTATCCACACTTCTCCCTGCGAAACAAGAAAAATTTTATTATTTTTATGGAGATAAGGGGTAATATCCGCTATAAGAAGGACATGAAGACCCGAAATTTTAATTTTTACCGATCTTCCATTTATCGTAACTTTACTTAAATTGGTTGACCATACAGTTTCACCTTTGTTATCAAGAATATTGGTGGTTATATTCAAAAGGAGGGTATTATTTTTCAGATAAGAAAAGGCATTCTCCAGGTTTTCCCCGTATAATACTATAAGACTTTGTGAAAAAAGAATAAAATAAATAAATATTCTACGCATTCCTAACGGCCTCTGACGAAATCTGCTTCTCTCAGGAACTGCGGTTCTCCATGATATTTAAAATTACGATCAAGTGGAAGTTTAATAATTATTTCATCTGATTCACCCTGGGCGTTAAGTGTCTTGAAAAAATGCTGCACATCATTTGCGGAAACAACTTCTGATTGTGACAGAGTGGACGGAACAAGAACTTCGGCCACGGTAGTGGCAGGTGTCTTACCTGCTGAGTGAAAGAAGAAAGCACTTAACCCAATAAAGACAAACACGAATACTGCAGCAGTAATGACCGTCTTTGAAATGTACATTTTACGGTCCCAGAATCCAAGCTCTTTCTCCATTGCGATACTGTGATGTATACGTTCAAGAACAGCGGTTTCCCGGTATGGATTAAGAGGGGTTTTAAACTCCAGAAGAAAAGAATGTATTTTCCCGAAAGAGGTTACTTTCTCGAAACATTCCGGGCAGGTTAAAAGATGATCTTTAACGTGTTTTGCCCAAATATCTTCAAGTTCACCATCATAATAAGCTGATAAAATTTGATCATCAAAGCACATAGATATCCCCTCTGTCGATCAATTGTTCAAGGGTGTTCCTCGCCCTGAAAGCCCGTATCTTGACATTATTTTCAGAAATATGTAAAATTTTTGCAATTTCTTTATACGTCAGACCGCCATACTCCTTTAAAATCAAAACAGAACGTAATTTGGCTGGAACTGCATCAAGAGCTTTTTTTACAATACGCTCTGTCTCACTCTTAAACACCGCATCAATCCCGCCATCATCGAATGACTTGCCCTCGTTTCCAAGCTTAATAACAGCTTTTTTCTCACGATCTCTCCTTTTATAATAGTTAAATGAGAGATTTTT
>CAYSXD010000075.1:0-9207 GCA_964434925.1 uncultured Spirochaetaceae bacterium | reverse complement strand
GAATCAGCTCTTGATCTTGGACTTGTTGTACCGCGTATTCGTATAATTGATAATATGCGATTGGAGCCAAGTGAATACAGCATAAAAATAAAAGGTGTATCAGTGGGGAGCGGTACTATCCGGATTGCCCACTATCTGGCCATAAACCCGGGAAATGTTGAAGAGAAAATTGAGGGAGAATCAACAATTGATCCGGCGTTTGGATTACCGGCGTTGTGGATCAGTGAAGATCAGAGAGATCTTGCCGAACGAAGAGGATATACCGTTGTAGATTCACCTTCTATAATTGCGACACACTTAACGGAAATTATAAAAAAATATGCGCATGAAATGCTTGGGAGGCAGGAAGTTAAATCGATTCTGGATACACTTAGAGAAGATTATCCTGCTGTTGTTGACGAAGTTAATAAAGCACTCTCACTGGGAGAAATACAGAAAGTTCTTCAGGGACTGCTTATTGAGCAGGTATCAATTAGAAATATGGTTCCCATTCTTGAAACTCTTGCTGATTATGGTGTAGTTTCCAAGGATATTGGATTGTTAATTGAGAAAGTACGACAAACACTTGGACGTCAGATATGCCTTCAGTACGCGGATGATGATAAGAAAATAAAAATTCTTACTATAGATCCCGATTTGGAGCAGATAATCATTGATTCCCGACTTGATACGGCAGGTGGCCCGGTTGCCGCGTTAGAACCCGGGATGCACCGCAGGTGGATAAATGCTGTGGTTAATTCTGTACATGTAGCACAGCAGGCGGGATTCCTGGGGATTGTTCTCTGCTCGGAAGCGGCACGCAGTCTGGTAAAGCAGAGTACTGTCAGGGATTTACCGGACCTGGTTGTCCTTTCCGTACCGGAAATTGTTCCTGATATTATTGCGGAAGGAATTGGTGAGATATCTTTGAAAATAAATGAAGAAACAGTTGTTTCTTCTTCTGAACAAGAAGGATAGCAAAATGCAGTATTTTACAGAGACGGCTTCGACACACCGTGAGGTTTTAGAGAAAATTAAAACAAAGTATGGTGAAAAAGCAAAAATACTCTCCCATAAATCAGTGCGGGTAGGCGGATTTTTCGGTCTTTTCAGCCGTGAAGGGGTAGAGATATCCGGTTATATTTCTCATGATATACCGCGAAGATCAAAGCTTAATCTTGAAGAAGAAAAGAAAAAAATACTGGCCGGTATAAAGCATGACAGCACAATACAAAAAGTTCTGGAAGAGGTTAAATCCATAAAAGAAAAGATCGAACAGGTTAATCCTGCCGGGGAGAAAAAGCATACTTCGATTGAAAAAATTGAAAATATACTCTCTGAAAATGAGTTTTCTTTTCCCTATATTAAGGAAATGAGCAACCGCCTGAAGAGTACTCTTACCGTAGATGAACTTGAAAATTTTGAATTTGTTCAGGATACGGTGATCAACTGGGTTGGAGAAAGCATTTCCATCGATAAAGACGGCTTTAATAAATCCCGCGTTGTCATACTTGTAGGTCCTACGGGAGTGGGGAAAACAACAACAATTGCAAAACTCGCGGCAATTCACGGGATTGGAACAAACGGGGACAGGGCAAAAACTGTTCGTATGCTCACTATAGATAACTACAGAATTGGTGCTCAAAAACAGATTGAAACATATGGTGAAATTATGGATATTCCTGTGGCGGCAGTTGAAACCTACCATGAACTGTCTCAAAAAATAACACTGTTTAATGATGCGGATCTTATTCTGGTTGATACTATTGGGAAAAGTCCAAAGGACTATCAGCAGCTTGGAGAAATGAGGAAAATTCTGGATGCCTGCGATAGTTCATCGGAAGTATATCTTGCCATGAGTGCCACTACAAAAGTTTCCGATGTAAAAGAAATTCTGCAGCAATTTGAACCCTTTAATTATCGTTCCGTAATACTTACAAAACTGGATGAAACCATGAGGGTTGGTAATATAATAAGCATATTTTATGAAAAACGAAAAAGTTTAACATATATTACTGACGGACAGGTAGTTCCGCAGGATATAGAACCTGCAAGTGTTATGCGCCTGTTGAAAAACCTCGAAGGGTTCAACCTGAAGAAAACGAAACTGTATAATAAATTTAACGAAAGAGAGGCTGTTGAAAGTTATGACTGATCAGGCTGAACAACTAAGAGAGATAATGAGAACACGTAATGAGGAGAAAACTTCTCCGGGAAAGACAAGGGTTATTGCTGTCTCCAGTGGAAAAGGAGGTGTAGGGAAAACAAACATGTCCATAAATCTTGCAATTGCGTATGCACAGCTAGGTAAGAAAGTTATAGTGATGGATGCTGATCTGGGATTGGCGAATGTCAATGTTGCTCTTGGAATCATTCCAAAATATAATTTGTATCATCTTATCCGAAAGAACAAAACAATGAAGGATATAATTATAAACACCGATTATGGTATCCAGTTCGTTGCGGGTGCGTCAGGTTTTTCCAAGATTGCAAACCTTTCGGAGGAAGAACTTGATCATTTTATTGCAGAAATTTCTACGATGGCTTCAGCCGATATTATTATTATTGACACAAGTGCCGGAGTTTCTCACAATGTTCTGTCCTTTATTGCCGCGGCTGATGACGCACTTATTGTTACAACACCCGAACCTACTGCAATAACGGATGCGTATGGAATTATCAAGATCATAGCCACTGAAATTGATAATATGAATCTTGGTATAAAGCTTATTGTAAACCGTGTAAAAAGTGTTACCGAGGGAAAAAAAGTTGCAGAGAGAGTGATAAGCATTGCCAGTCAGTTTTTAAACCTTAAAGTGGACTACCTTGGATATGTATATGAAGATCCCAGCGTATCTAATGCTGTTTTAAAGCAAAAACCTTTTATGATACTGGATCCCGGAGGGAAAGCGGCAATTTGTGTGAAACATATTGTAAGTAGATTGGAGAAAGTGGAGTTTAAAGAAGGTGGAGGTGTTAAACAGTTTATAAGAAAGCTTATAGGCAGGTAATAGTAAATTTAAACCTGCTTGACGGGGTCTCTCTATTGGCGTAATCTGTTACTGTGGGATGATATTTATGAAAGATTTGAAAATTATAACTGCGTTTGCGGGAAGCGCGCTTATTCTCTCCTTTTTTGCCGGATTATTCGGCGGAGTTTCGTTTAAGTGGATATTACTGCGCTCAATTGCCGGCAGCATTATTTTTGCAGCTCTTGGATTTGTATTATCGCTTATACTACGTAAGTTTTTACCTGAAATTTTTACTGTTCCGCATGATGCTAATCTCATTGACAGTCCTATGGATGAGAATAGAGAAACTCCCGGTTCTCAGGTTGACATAGTTATTGAAGATACCGATACCACTCCTTATGAGGAGGGAATTGAAGAGATCAGGGAGATTGATGGTGAAGAAAACCTGGAGGAAGAAAGTGTTTCGGGTTATTCTTCCTCTGTGATATCGGATAGTGATGATGATCACATGGTGGAAGAAGAGGGTGAAGAATCCGGTGGTTTACCGAATATTGAAAAGTTTTCTGAAGTGTTTGATGAAACAACAGATAATTTAAATGATAGAAACTCCTTAACAGGTAGTGTTTCAGTTGATATAATGGGGCAGGAACAGGATCCCGGAACTGTTGCAAAAGCTATAAGAACAATTATGAAAAAGGATCAGGAAGGTTAGTAAATGGCTGAGAAACTCATTAAGGAAAGATCGGAAGCAGAATTGTGGTTACTCTTTAAAAAAAACAGGGACCCCCAGATAAGAGATGTATTTGTAAAACAATATGCTCCTTTGGTAAAATATGTCGCGGGAAAAGTTGCTATGGGAATGCCGCATAATGTAGAATTTGATGACCTGGTGGGATTTGGTGTATTTGGGTTGTTTGATGCAATTAAGAAGTTTGATCCGGAGAAACATGTTAAATTTAAAACTTACGCGGTAACCCGTATAAGAGGAGCAATACTTGATGAATTGCGTTCAATTGACTGGATTCCCCGTTCTGTAAGGCAGAAAACGAGAGAAATTGAAGATACAATACATACGCTGGAGTCATCTCTGGGCAGAGCTGCCAACGATAGAGAAATAGCGAAAGAACTTAGAATGTCTCTTAAGGATTTTCACAAAACCATGATGAAAATAAGCGGTACCTCCATCCTCTCTCTGAATGATGTCTGGTATTCAGGAGATGATAATGACCGTGTTTCCATAGTGGATAGTCTGGAATCTCCATCAAGTTTGAACCCTGATATGATAATAGAAAAAGAAGAAATTAAAAGAGTTATTGTTGAAGCCATTAATGAACTCCCGGAAAAAGAAAAAAAAGTACTTGTTCTTTACTATTACGAAGACCTTACACTTAAAGAAATTGGGAAAGTACTGGAAGTAACGGAATCCCGCATTAGTCAGCTGCATACAAAAGCAATTTTACGGCTGAGAGCAAAACTTACAAATATCAAAAAAGGTATTTTTTAAAGGTGGACTGAAACGTGGTTGATCTGAAAGAGTTAAGAGACTATATGAAAATCAGTGCTGATTCAGATCGTAGTATGAAGTGGGTACAGGTTGAAGGTACTGATATTGAAGACGCTCTTCGTCAGGCAGCCATAGAATTGGGTTTGCCGGTAAAAAAGCTTGATTACGAAGTTCGCGAAAATGGAAGCAAGGGCCCTTTCGGAATTGGAAAGAAAAAATGTGTGATTGTCGCGTATCCTTCACTTGTTACTGAAGAACAGGAAGCGGAAGGTGTAGAAGTTCTTTCCTTAACAGCAGGAGTCGAAGAAAATAAAGTTGATCGAGATGGTAGAATGTCTATACGTTTTACTACCGGGGGAGTTTTTTTAGCGGTGTACGCGCCTGAGGGGGATGGATTAAAACTTACTTTACGTGAAGTTCTGGAAAAAATAAAAGAACGGTCTGTTAAAGATGTTAACAATGATCTAATTAAGAAAGCAGTTGCGGAAGCTTCCGGAAAACCTATTAAAATTGGAGATTTCATTTATAATCCGGTAAATGACCCGGTAATGACAATTGATATTACAGATTTTGATATGAAAGCATTTATTACAATTACACCTCCCGGAGAAGGAGGCATTGACATTGATTATACAATGGTGGAAAATTTTTTAAAAAATAATGATATTATTCATGGAATTAATGAGGAACTGCTTAAGGAACTGGAGCGTTTTCCTGAGTATGGCAAACCTTTTCTTGTTGCTAAAGGAACGCGACCCGTCAATGGGAATGACGCAAAAATTGTCTATAACTTTGATGTTAATCGTTCACCCCTGCAATTGAAAGAAAAAAACGGAAGGGTTGATTTTAAAGAACAAAATCTTATTAAAAATGTTGTTGAAGGGCAGGCACTTGCGCGGAAAATTCCTGCTGAGCAGGGGAAATCAGGGCGGACAATTACCGGACGGCTGCTGCCCGCTGAAGACGGAAAAGATATAGAAATAAATGCAGGAAAAAATGTTAAGCTTTCGGAGGACGGGAATACAGCCATAGCCGGGATTAATGGTCAGGTTGTTATAATTGGAAACAAACTAAATGTAGAGCCCGTCTATGTGGTTAATGGTGACGTGAATCTGAAAAACAGCGGGAATGTGATTTTTCTGGGAACTGTTCTTGTTAAAGGCAGCGTTACCGATGGCTTCAAGGTAAAAGCTGCCGGAAATATTGAAGTTATGGGAAATGTCGGGAAAAGTGAACTGGATGCTGAAGGTGATATCATTATCCATCAGGGAATTAATGGGAAAGGCAGCGGTACTGTCCGGGCCGGTAAAAGTGTTTTGTCAAAATTTATAGAGAATACCAATGTTGACGCGGGAGAAGTAGTTGTTGCTACAGACGGTATTATTAATTCAAAGGTTGATTCCCAGCAAAAAATTATCTGTCAGGGTAAGAGAGCGACAATTGTAGGGGGTATATTAAGAGCCGCTGAAGAAATACATGCGAAAACTCTCGGGACAGTCGCCGGTTCTGAAACTGTTCTGGAAGTTGGTTACGATCCCAAGAAAAGAGAACGACTTGCTGCTATAGATGAAGAAATAGAATCATTGGATAAAACCCTTGACGAGATTAATCTTAATATTACGACACTTCAACGTTTACTCAAGGCAAAAAATAAACTGCCGGAGGATAAACAGAATTACTATAAAGATCTGATGGAAGAACAGAAGGATTGTATTGATAAAAAGAATGTTTTGGAAGATGAGAGTCTGGAAATTAAAGAGTATCTGGAAGGACTTGAAAATAGAGGGAGAATATCAGCCTCAAGCAGAATTTATCCCGGAGTTAAGATTTCAATAAAAAATGCCTATCTTGAAATTAAAAGTGAATATAAAGCGGTTACTTTTATTAACGAAGACAGACTGGTTAAAATAACAAAATACGAAGAATTAGAGGAGGATTATTCTCAAAAATTCTAATGCCGGTTCAACCAATAGACTTACAGACACTTTTTGCTCATATAAATCAGGTTGGTAAACAACAGGCTAACCTTAAAGAAGGTATTATTCTTCAACAGTCTGCCAAAGGGAGTGAACTGGTAAAAGAGACAGAACATAAAAATGAAAGTGTTAATAAATTTGAACAGGTTAATGAAGAAAACCAGGAAATAAAGGAAAAAAGATCCGGTAGTGATGAAAGGCGTGAAAAAGACGGAGAAAATGGTGCACCCAAAGAGGAAAAACAGCAAGATAAGAATTATTTTACCGATCCTGATCTTGGCAGAAATATAGATATTTCAGGCTGAGGTACGAATTTGGTAGTTGTATTCGTTAGTGTGTGTATAAATATAATCGTTATTCTCTTTATTTATTTAAAACTTACAAAACAGATACGCAACACAAAATCCTATGATTATATGATTGAACAGATACGTCGGGATGTTGATGAACTTGTTGTCGAGATTAATCAGACAACCGATCGTAATATAAGTCTTGTAGAAGACCGGATCAACACAATAAAGAAACTGCTAATGCAGGTGGACAGCAGAATAACATTACTGGATAGAGAGACTCAGAAACCAAAAAAAGTTATTCCACGGTATACAAACCTGCAGAAGATAATTCTTCCGGATGTTACGAAGATAAGAAATGATCAAAAGGTAAGCAAAAAAGAGCAGGTCATTGAGTTGTCCAGAAAAGGATTTACATCCGGAATAATTGCTTCCAAAGTGGGAGTTTCCATTGGAGAAGTAGAACTTATTATATCCCTGACCTCGGGTAAGGAAGAAAGAGATTATGAGTGAAAAAACACTATTTAAAACTTTCGTAACAGACAGTAGAAATTTTATTAATACTATTAACCATATTATGCATCAGCTTCAAAGTAACCCCGGTAATACGGAATTAATACTTCAGGCTTACCGAAATGCCCATTCTTTGAAATCAGAAGCTGCATTTTTAAAGGAGGAAGAAGTTGTAGGTATTTCTCATTCTATGGAGAATATATTTGAGAAATATAAAAAACCGGGAACTTTTATTACAAAACCGGATAGTGACAGATTGTTTTTTTCTCTTGATCGGATAAATGAAATACTTGATTATTACAGTGAAACTGTACTGGAGTTAATTTCAGAAAATAAAGTGCATGATTACAACGATGGGAACGCAAACGATATAGATGTAGTGAGCATACCCTCACTTACCATGTTTGAGAAAGTACTTCTGCAGGAGGCAAAAGACAGGAGAGAGAACCTTTATCGCCTAACATTTGAAATTGCTGAAGATTGCCCAATGAAATACGCCAAAGCTTTTCTTGTTATCAGTAAGCTTGAAGCAGTGGTGAATGTTATTCGCACGGTGCCTTCTTTCGGTAATGAGGATGAAGCATTGTACAAAAAGATGAGTATCTATTTTTCGACTTCAGTTTCTGAAAAAGAAATTTACCATGCAGTCAACATAGATCAGGTAACAAGTATTAGACTTGCGTCTTTATCCTTCGAGATGCTATTGCAGAATTCTTCCCTTGATAAAATACGAAAACATAATAACAGTAGTATAAGAGTAGATAATAATAAACTGGATCAGATTTCAAATTATCTTGATGAAATAAAAATTGATATACATCGTCTGATGAAGAACCTTGATAGGGCGGATAAACAGAATATTATAAGAAAATATGTTGAAAGGATTAATAAATATTCTCACGATATAGAAAATGTCGTTAAAGAAATTGAAATGATTACACTTACTGAGGTGTTTTCTATCTATACTCATTATATAACTGAATTTGCCAGAAAACTTAATAAACAGGTTCACCTGGAGATTGAAGGAAGCGACCTTAAAGTATCGAGGAAAGCAGGAGAAATTATTTCAGAAATAGTATCTCATCTTATTCGAAACGCGGTTGATCATGGTATTGAAACGGTAAAAGAGAGGGCCGGTTCCGGTAAAAGCCCTTCCGGGCGTATACTGATTAAGGTTAAACAGGAAGATGATATATTAAAGGTAATTGTGGATGATGATGGAAGAGGAATAGACAGAGAAGAAATTGCTTCAAAGTTAACTGAAAGAGCTGTTGATCTTACCAAAGACGATAATCTTCTGAAAGTCCTCATGCAGGAAGGGAACAGCACAAAAGAAACTCCGGATACGACTTCAGGCAGAGGGATTGGTCTTAATATAGTTGTTAATAAACTTAATCAGCTGCAAGGTGGAAAACTGCTGTTGGAAAGCACACTTCATGAGGGTACACGATTTACCATTATTATTCCCGGCGGTTTTACCTTAACATCCTTTCAATTGGTTCGATCAGGAACCCTTATTATTGCTGTCCCGTCAAAAAATGTACAGAAGATTATTGATATTTCAACTGAAAACTATACAACGGGAAGTGAAGGCGTTTTATTGCTGGATTCGGTTCCCGTTTACTCAGTAGAAGGTAAAATCCTTGCGACAGATAAAAAACCTTCGGAATCAAAAGGAGTTTTTATTGGATATCCCGGTAAAGAGGGCATATTTCTTATTGATGAGATTCTTTTTGAAAAATCTTTATCTGAAAATGACCTTACCCTTGTTATTGAAGATAATCCCTATCCCTATAAAGTCCTTTACGGTGGTATGGAAGCGGAATATCTCTATTTAAATCCAGCAATTGTGGCAGAGTAGCGGATGAGGTTCCTTAAAGTTACGACATAAAAAAAGTGTTTGGTAAAAAGGAATATGTTCCATTGGTTATGGCTGAATAGAGAAAACTGCGTAATTGATTACGTTTTCAACA
>CAYSXD010000074.1:0-9231 GCA_964434925.1 uncultured Spirochaetaceae bacterium | reverse complement strand
ACAAAGCCTTTAAAGAAAACCCCAACACCCCCCATGTGGAGAAATTAGCAATAACGTTCCGCGGCTATGCGACGTTTTGCTTCGCTGCCTTCTTCTTCAGCGGTAAACCTGAAAACTTCCCATTTGCATAGAAGTATATCATACCCTGCCAAAACATCCAGCAAAATGTTTAAGCCGGAGCACAGTATGTAAAAAAGTAAAGCCAAACCGGAATAGCTTCCGGTATGGTATTAAATAATAGTTTTCCATAGTGGAGTAGTGCGTAGGCTCGCAATAGCCGCTGTTATTGGTAGTTTCTCCATACCCCATATGAAATTCTCTTCCCTCAAAAACAATAGAAAAAAGCAGGAGTAAACTCAAGTAATTTTGCTCGGCTTCGAGTTTCAGATAAGAATACAATTTTGAAACATTTTTCGTTTTCACGCCCTAAAAGATTTTCATTCATGAGTAAGAGAATAGATTTGAAGAAAGATACATTTCCATATCAGAAAATCGTTCTGCTTAACCCAATAAGATTTTTCGTTTCCTACTGTAAAAGATAATTTATCTCAAATAATAGAGTTTCACTGCATATTGGAAAAGAAAAATCGTTTTGCACCGGTGGGAATTGAAAACGGAAAATGTAAAGCTTGAATAAAAAAACGGTCTTGAAGTAGAAAGAGCAAAATTACGATAGAATTTATAAAAGACATTACAAAGCCTTTAAAGAAAACCCCAACACCCCCCATGTGGAGAAATTAGCAATAACTGGTGGCTATTGGTACGACGTGAGTGATATTTAAACCTTATCCATATTTACTAAAAAGGGCAAAATAACAGATTATTACGTACGTTATTGCCGATAGTCACATGAAGAGTATTATATCACGTAGGAAAAAAATGCACTATGCAAATTTATTTTTCTTTTCTGTAAAGATACTAAATATCAAGATTTTCCAGAGGACTGCGTATTTTCCCAATGGATTTTTTACTTACGTGAGTATAAATTTCTGTAGTTTTACTGCTCGCATGACCTAGAAGCTCCTGAATATATCGTAAGTCAGTACCGTTTTCGAGTAGATGGGTAGCAAAACTATGTCTTAGGGTGTGAACTGTAGCATGTTTTGTTATACCTGCGATTGTAACTGCTTTTTTCATAATATTTTGCACGCTTTTTGGGGAGTACCTTCCGCCATTCTGTCCTTCAAATAAATAGTGTACAGGTTGAAAGGCGAAAATGTAGTTTTCCAGCAGCTGTATGAGCTTTGGAGAGAGTATTGTGTATCGGTCTTTTTTCCCTTTGCCACTTTTGACTCGTATAAGTTTCCGGTCGAAATCTATATCGTTGGTTTTTAGATTGGTTAACTCACCTAATCGCAGTCCTGAGGAGTAAATTACCATAAGAATTGTTCTGTGTTTCAGGTTTCTCAAAGAAAGAAGTACTTTTGTCACTTCCTCTTCGCTGAGGATGACAGGGAGTGTCTTTTCTCTTCGGGGCCGTTTATAAAGATACTGTTTAACCGGTCTTCTCAGGACTTTTTCATAGTAGAATTTTATGGCATTTACTGCCTGTTTCTGAATAGCCGGAGAAACTTTCTTGTCAGAAACCAGATGGACAAGGTATGTATTTACCTCTTCATCGGTTATACGGGTAATATCTTTCCCCTTATAAAAGTCAGCGAATCGAGTGAACGCAGATGTGTAGGCTTTTATCGTGTTGCTGTTGTATCGTCTCTGGTTGAGTATTTCTTTATATTCTTTGGGAACCGGAGAAGGAGAACTGAAATTTCTGAATACTGCATTATTTGTGGCAGTAAAGTATTTGCGTAATGCTTCCTCTGTATTACCTTTTACGGGGATAACCCAGACTTTTTTTTCCCGTAGGTATTTTCTTCCCGGTATGGCACGAACACACTGTACAAGCTCTTCGTTATAATCGAATTGAACTCTTATTGTATTGTTTTTCTGCCTGGTAAAAACAATTATTTCACTCATTGCAATGCCCTACCATCATGCAGCATTTCCATATGCATACTATTCCCCCGTAAGCAGTGCCTTTCTTTTAACCTGTCTCCATAACTTATAACAGGAGAAATGCCAGTACTGCTTCAAGACCAGGGAAACTTTCTGTAAAAGTACGCCGCCGGAACAGGCTGTACTTTTTTCTATCTCTAAAGGGTACCACAAAAAATAAAATATGCAAGGTAAAAATAGAGGTAGTCGTTGTTTCATATGATTGGCAGGTTACGGTCATATCCGAGGATACAGAAAGAATACCCGGGAGGAAGAAGCATCGTGTAGTTTTTTATGACGGCAGTGATGTTGCTTGCAGTGCTTTTCATAATATCCCGGGAAGGCTCAAAAACGATGACAGATGGTTCTCCTGCCTGTTTTATCAGATATGGAATTTTCCTCCTGTAAAAACCCCATTCATAGTTCTCATTGGTCATATTTATTCCCCACACATAGAAGTATCATGGGAAACCATTTATGCAAAGTGGACAAACAGTGAAAATATACTAAGGTTAAGGCAAATACTTTTAAAGCGTCTAATTGTGATGTTCCGGAGATGAATTTGATAGAGAGGAAAACGGTGCGGGCAAAAAAATGTTTGTTATACATAAAGAATGAATAAGGTAAAATTAAATGCGTTTTACTTGACACTTCTTTGATAGACTACTACGTTATTGTAGTAAGAGAGGGATGAATAACGAAGTTAGAAAATTGGATAGGGCTAAAGAGATCGGATGTTTTACCTTAGCGTGCAGGGCAGCCGTTCAGATAAATAAAAGTATGGTTTCCAGTTAAAAATTAACCGGCATTAAGACCAAAAAAACAAGGGCATTATTACATTGGAGGAATATCCTGAATGAAATTAGATGAACTTACAGATAAGCTTTATGAAAAAGGCATCGGCAAGGCAAAAAATGAAGCCGATACATTGCTCGCACAAGCACGGGAAAAAGCGGATCGGATACTTGCCGATGCTCAGAAAAAATCTGAGGAAATTGTTGCAAAATCCAACAATGATGCCGCACAGGCTAAAAAACAAATGGCTTCAGAGATTTCACTGGCTTCTGAACAGGCTATTAGCGCACTTAAATCAAAAATACGAGATCTGCTTACCCGGACAGTAGTTAGTGAAAGTGTCAACCAAGTGGTAAGCGATAAAGAGTTTACCAAAAAACTCATTCTTACAATTGCAGAAAAATGGGATCCTGAAAAAACATCTCTGGATCTGGCAATTATACTTCCCCCGAAGGATCAGGAAGCGGTTGTCAGCTATTTCATGTCTAACGCCAAGGACATTTTAGATAAGGGGCTTTTAGTACAGGCATCTGACACAGTCCAAGATGGATTTCAGATAGCGCCGAAGGACGGTTCTTATAAAATTTCTTTCAGTGAAGAGGCTTTTAATCAGTTTTTCCTTGCATTTCTCAAGGGTAAAGCTCATGAGGTCCTGTTCCCCCGGGGGTAATCAGTGAAACAGAATTATTACTACCTGGCTTCCAGCCTCGAAGATATTTCCTGGGGGCAGGCTGAGCCGGAAATGCCGCTGGAGGAGCTGGTAGCCAATTGCAAGGCCCATCTACCTCCCGATGACTCCAAAGTGGTAGATATGCTGTTTATTCTTAACGATATAAAAAACGCTCTTACTTTCACGAAAGACAGCGAGGTTTTTCACAGCCCGGCTTATTACAGCAAGGAGGAGTTCCGGCAATTAATCGGTACCTCTTCTTATCTGCCCTTTCTCAATGATTATTTCGATAACAAAAAAAAGAACCGGAGACTCCAGCCCGATCTGGTTGAGGCCGACGAGCTTGTCTATCTTTTTTACCAATACACCAGTGAACTGCCCGAACGGTTTTTACGGGAATACTACCTGTTTGAATTGGAACTTCGGAATATTACCATTGCCATTGCCCATCGGAACAGTAAGCTTCCCTTTAAAAATCGGTTAATTCCTATGGGAAGAGCCTATGAGCAACTTCTGACTGGCAATTTACCTGATTTCGGATTATCAAAAGAGTTTCCCTTTATAGAACAGCTTCTCAAAGTTTACGCGGGAAAAGATATGTCTGCTCAGGAAGAGGTTCTGGCCGGGATTCGCTGGGAAATGCTTGATGATCTGGTTGGCAGCGATTTTTTTTCTATCGATTATATCCTGAGCTACATACTCAAATATCAGGCGGTGAAGCGATGGTATTCTCTGAATAAGGAACAGGGTCAGGAAGTTTTCAATAAAATACTGGAGACAGTGAAAAGAAGTGTGCGTTTTCAAATTGAATTTTCAAAAGCGGGAGATAAAATGTAATGAAAGACGGAACAGTTACTGGCATAGACAGTAATCTGGTTACTATACAAACCAACTATCCGGTATCTCAGAATGAAATATGTTACATTCTGCAGGATAGCGGAAATCTGATGGGTGAGGTTATTAAAGTAATCAACGATACGGCGTATGCCCAGATTTTTGAGAGTACGCGAGGTCTTAAAACGAATTTATCGGTAGAATTTACCGACCACATGCTTGAGGTTGAACTCGGCCCCGGTATATTATCGCGAATCTACGACGGTCTGCAAAATGACCTGGAAAAGAAAGAGGGGCTCTATCTTAAGCGCGGAGAATATGTATCTCCGCTTGATCATGAAAAGAAATATGAATTTACACCGATTGTACAATCCGGAGATAAGGTAGGGGCCGGCGATTGGCTTGGACAGGTAAAAGAAAACTGGTTGGATCATAAGATTATGGTTCCCTTCCGACTTTCCGGCAGTTACACAGTAAAATCTGTAATTGAAGCGGGAGAATATAACATAGATAAGGAAATCGCCCTTCTTGAAAATCAGGAAGGCGAGGTTATACCCGTAACAATGGTGCAGCGATGGCCGGTTAAGCGGCCGATTACCTGTTTCAAGGAAAAGTTCCGCCCTTTTAAGGTTTTGGAAACCGGGGTTAGGGTGATTGATACATTCAACCCGATTGCAGAAGGCGGTACGGGTTTCATTCCCGGACCTTTCGGATGCGGGAAAACGGTTCTTCAGCATGCTGTTTCCAAGAATGCTGAAGCCGAAATTATCATAATTGCCGCATGCGGTGAACGTGCAAACGAGGTCGTGGAAATATTTACGGAATTTCCGGAACTTATAGATCCCAGAACAGGGCGCAAGTTAATGGAGAGGACAACTATAATCAGTAATACATCCAACATGCCCGTCTCTGCCCGTGAAGCATCTGTGTACACAGCCATGGCTATTGGCGAGTACTACCGTGGCATGGGTCTCAGGGTTCTATTGCTTGCCGATTCCACATCGCGCTGGGCACAGGCATTACGGGAAATGTCCAACCGGCTTGAAGAACTGCCCGGCCCCGATGGTTTCCCCATGGACCTGCCGGCAATTATTGCAGCATTCTATTCCCGGGCCGGAATTGTAAAGCTTAACAACGAACAGACCGGATCCGTAACCTTTCTGGGAACCGTATCTCCGGCCGGAGGTAATCTGAAAGAACCGGTTACCGAATCAACAAAAAAAGTGGCCCGATGCTTTTATGCTCTATCCCAGGATCGCGCTGATTCCAAGCGCTACCCTGCCGTCGACCCTATTGAAAGCTATTCAAAATATCTTGAATATCCCGAAATCCAATCATATCTGAACAATAAGTTGGGCGAGAATTGGATCGATACAGTTTCGGGTGCTAAAAACTGGATACAGAGGGGGAAAGACGCTGCTGATCAGATTAACATATTGGGTGATGACAGTGTTCCTGTTGAATATCACAGCACCTTCTGGAAAGCGGAAATAATTGACTTTGTTTTAATGCAGCAGGATGCATATGATGATATCGACAGCATTACACCTTTTGAACGGCAGAGCTATATGCTACACCTCGTGAATAAACTGTGCGGTATGGAATTCGAGTTTACCGGGTTTGAAATAATCGCACCCTATTTTAAACGTGTTATTAACATTCTAAAACAGATGAATTACTCCGGATTCAAGTCCGAATCGTTTCACAAATACGAGAAAGAGCTTGAAGAGATCCTCAAAGAACACACTGCAGTGGAAGAGAATTAATTATGGAAAAAAAGGCATTTCAGCGGATATACACAAAGCTCCAGAAAATTACCAAGGCAACTTGTACCTTAAATGCTTCGGATATAAGCAATGAAGAAATGGCTTATGTTGCCGGCCGGCACGCACAGGTTATCAAGATTGGAGCCGGAGAAGTGACTCTCCAGATTTTTGAAGGGACCGAAGGAATCGGAACTGATGCGGAAGTGATATTTACCGGAAAACCGCCGGTAGTTCAGGTTTCTGATCAAATGACAGGGCGTTTCTTTAATGCCTATGGGGATCCCATTGACGGCGGTCCGGCAATTGATGGCATTGAGATGGAAATTGGCGGTCCATCGGTAAATCCCGTACGCAGAAAACAGCCGTCAAAACTGATTGCAACAGGCATTGCCGGAATCGATTTGAATAACACTATTGTTACAGGACAGAAGATACCCTTCTTTGCCGACCCGGATCAGCCCTATAACCAGGTTATGGCCGATGTTGCTCTACGTGCGGAAGCCGATAAAATCATCCTGGGCGGTATGGGTTTGTCTAATGATGATTATCTCTATTACCGGCAGCTCTTTGACAATGCCGGTGCGTTGGATAAAATTATCAGCTTTATCAATACAACCGATAACTCGCCCATTGAGCGCTTGCTAATTCCTGATATGGCGTTGACGACCGCCGAGTATTTTGCCGGCGAAAAAAATGAGAACATTCTGGTTCTGCTTACAGACATGACCCTTTTTGCCGATGCGCTGGCAATAGTTTCCAACAAGATGGATCATATTCCGTCCAAGGACTCTATGCCCGGTTCTCTCTATTCCGACCTGGCAAAAATTTATGAAAAAGCTGTTCAGTATCCCAATGGCGGATCCATAACCATAATCGCAGTAACAACACTGTCTTCGGGAGATATTACCCATGCAATACCAGACAACACAGGATATATAACCGAGGGGCAGCTGTTTTTGAGGAAAGACAACGAAATAAACAAAGTAATTATTGATCCATTTCGCTCGCTCTCCCGTCTGAAACAGCTGGTAATCGGCAAAAAGACCAGGGAGGATCATCCTCAGGTCATGAACACAGCCATTCGTCTATATGCCGATGCGGCTAATGCAAAAACAAAGAAGGATAACGGCTTTGAGTTAAGTGAATACGACCAACGGGCGCTTAAGTTTGCATCTGAATATTCAAGGCGGCTGCTGGCTATTGACGTAAATATCCGAATCAACGATATGCTTGATACGACCTGGGAACTCTTTGCGGATTATTTTCAAAAATCTGAGTTGGGTATTAAGCAATCGGTTATGGATAAATACTGGAAAGGCAATTGAAAAACTATGGAAATTAAATATCAGTTTAACAAGGTTTCCATGCAGGCGTTACAGAAGAAACTGAAAACCCGCGAAAATGCCCTGCCGATTCTCAAAAGCAAGGAATCGGTTTTGAGGCTGGCAGAAAAAAAGCAAAAGGCTCTCTATTCAGAATTACAGGGAGAATACCAGAAAGAACTGGCAATATTGGAGGCTGATATTAAATTGTGGGTGGAATTTCCCCAGGGAATTTACGCTATGAAAAATATCACCATTGAAAAAAAGAAGATCGCCGGGATCTACGTTCCTGATATTGTGGGTATTGACTGGAAAATTGCTGATTTTTCATCATTTACTAACCCGTTGTGGGTAATAACGGGAGTGCGTATTCTTCAGGATCTGACGCGAAAACTCGCTCAAATGGAAGTTGTTGCCAAGGGAATCGAAATCATCGAAAAGGCCCGGAAAAAGACAACACAAAAGGTAAATCTCTACGAAAAAGTCCAGATACCATCTTATTCAGAAGCTATTCGAAAGATCAAAAGCTATCTGGAAGATGTTGGAAATCTGGATAAGGCGGTTCAGAAAATTACCAAGCAGCGGAATGTCGGAGAATAAAGGATTAGAGTATGATACAAAAAATGACAAAGATCACCCTTTTGTTTCTCTCACCCATAAAGAATAAAATACTTAAGGAGCTTCAGGAATTGGGCATTGTCCATCTGGAGACGGAACAGACTGATGTCTCTCAAGAGATAATTTCTCTTGAAAGTGAAATAAACCGGCTTGTTCGGGCCGGCCAGGTTCTGAAGAATCTGACCGCTGAAAGTGATACTGCAGATTTCCGGCAGCCTTACAATGGAACGGTAATGGAGCTGGCAAAAGTGGTCGAAAGAACAACGGCAGCATTGGATAAGGCGAAAGGTCAGATAAAGCTTAAAACAACAGAACTGGAGTCGGTTCAGTTGCATGGACATCTCAGTGCCGATTTTCGCAAGGCTATGGAGGAATCGGGTTATTGTATCGACAGCTATATTGCCGACAAAAAGGATGCAGAAGCCATATCTGAGGAAATGGAAGGCGGAAAGAATCCTGAAAAAGCAATACAATTTGTTGAGCTTTTTGAAGATAAAGGGAAAACGGGATTTCTGATTATCTATCCTTTGGGGAGCCAGCCGGCTGTTGATGCATCGCGACTGCATCTTTCAGAGAAGAGCGGCTCAGAGCTGAACGCGGAGCTGGAGGACATCAATAATTCCGTCAAGTCTCTCCGGGAAAGTATCAATGCCCTTGTGAAATCACGGGGGTTTCTTGAAAGAGAAACTGCTGAGCGCCGGAATCATCTGGCTTTACTGCTTGCGGATAAGGGGACTGTAGAGGCGGTAGATGGTGAGGTGACAGTACTTAAGGGGTGGATACCCTCTGAGGATTCGGAAAAGCTGGAGTTGTATCTGAGTAATCAGGAAATTGTGTATTATCTTGAAAAACCCTCTTTCGAAGATCCAGCACCGATCAAATTGAAAAACAGCAGGTATACAAGACTTTTTGAGCCGATTATGCGTATTTTCAGCCTTCCTAATTACCAGGAGCTTGATCCTACCCCCTATTTCGCACCATTCTATATGCTTTTTTTCGGTTTGTGTGTTGCGGACATGGGCTTCGGACTTCTGATGTTTGTATCTGTTCTTGCAGCGCTGCTGTTTATTAAAAAGAAATCCTTAAAACCGTTGCTCTATCTGGCGGCGATTTTATCGCTGTCAGTAATGGTGGGGGGGGTATTCCTCGATGACTTTTTCGGGCTGCATTTGACTGAATTGATGCCGAAGGGGTCTTTCTTTCAAAAAATCATTCTGTTTAAAACTCAGAATGA
>CAYSXD010000073.1:0-9307 GCA_964434925.1 uncultured Spirochaetaceae bacterium | reverse complement strand
ACTGTTTTGCTTACAGTAGTATTTATTTTTTTTTCTGATGCGGGCAGGATAACAAAGTCTATATCAATTGATGAACCTGTTAATTCATTTAATGTAGTAGTCATAAGGATGTTGAACTTTTTAATAACCTGGTCTTTGAAAAAAGCAGAGGGAACTGATAGAATAATTTTATTTTCCTCTGAACTTATATATCTGATATTATCAAACCACATTACTCTGTCAATTTCTGAAATTTCTTTTGTAATTTGTTTTAAAGCTTCTTCCCAGAATATACTGTAATCCCACTTATCCATTTTTATTACTCACAGGTTATCCACATATTTTAATAAATAGTTAATATATAATAATTTATTCAAAAAAACTCCAAAATATTATATTTGGTGTATAATATTACTAATTATTTATGATATAATAAATTAGTAATATTACCTTTACAAAAAACATTCGTAAGAGTATCTTCAGGACCACTTACACCACAAACTTGCAAATTAAGCAATTTATCCACAAATTATTAACAACCCTATTCTAATATAGAGGCAGCTCTATTGGCAAGTAAAATACTATCGTTGGTTGATTATTTGTGGGTAAAAATATATAATTGAGTATTCTCACAATAGACAGGTAACAATAAATGGAAAATAGCTATTCCGCTGAACAAATTCAAGTTTTGAAAGGTCTTGACGCGGTAAGAAAGAGACCAGGTATGTATATAGGATCTACAGGACCGGAGGGGCTTCATCATCTTGTTTATGAAATTGTCGATAACAGTATAGACGAATCATTAGCCGGATACTGTTCACTGATCAGAGTTATTATAGAGAAGAATAATATTATTCGTGTAGAGGATAATGGTAGAGGTATCCCTGTTGATGAACATCCTATAGAGAAAGTAAGTGCTCTTGAAATTGTTATGACCAAACTTCACGCGGGTGGTAAATTTGATAAAAACAGCTATAAAGTTTCCGGAGGTCTGCATGGTGTCGGGGTTTCGGTTGTTAACGCGCTCTCTTCCTGGTGTTCTGTGGAAGTACATCGTCAGGGGAAGATATTTTTTCAGGAATATCACCGGGGAGTCCCGCTTCAGCCGGTAAGAACAATTGGTGAGAGTACCGAAAATGGAACAATTGTCCGGTTTAAAGCTGATGAAGAAATATTCGATTCAACAGAATATACGTTTGACATCCTTTCAAACCGTCTACGTGAACTCGCTTTTCTCAATAAAGGGATTCATATTTTTATGACAGATGAGCGGATTGCCATAACAAGAGAACGGGAATATCAATTTGAAGGGGGTGTAAAATCCTTTGTTGAATATCTGAGTGAAAACAAGACTCCGATAATAGAGGAACCCGTTTATATAGAAGCTAAAAGAGACGGGTCGGAAATGGAGATAGCCATTTCATATAATGACGGATATTCGGAGCAGATTTTTTCATTTGTCAATAATATTAATACCCGGGAGGGGGGAACCCACCTTGCCGGGTTTAAATCGGGCCTCACCCGTACCATTAATGATTTTTATAAAAAATCCGCTTTTGCTAAAAAATTTAGTAATACACCCCTCTCGGGAGATGATGTTCGTGAGGGAATTACAGCGGTCATCTCTATTAAACTTCAGGAACCGCAGTTTGAAGGACAGACAAAAGGGAAACTTGGGAATTCTGAGGTTAAAGGCCTTGTAGAATCGTTAATTAATGAACATCTAACGGCGTATTTTGAAGAAAATCCTAAAATAATTGGTAAAATTCTTGATAAGACGGTTAACGCGGCGAAAGCCAGGTTGGCTGCCCGAAAAGCGCGTGACCTTTCACGGCGTAAAAATTTTCTTGAAGGAGCCGGACTTCCCGGAAAACTGGCGGACTGCAGTGAGAAAGACCCTTCCCTCTGCGAGGTATATATAGTGGAGGGAGATAGTGCGGGTGGCAGTGCAAAGCAGGGAAGAGACAGAAATTTTCAGGCTATTCTTCCTCTCTGGGGAAAGATGCTGAATGTTGAAAAGACGCGGGTTGATAAAGTTCTGGCAAATGAGAAACTTCAGCCGATCATTTCAACTATTGGCGCGAGTGCCGGAAAAGAATTTGATGTTTCAAAAATACGGTATCATAAGATAATTATTATGGCGGATGCCGATGTTGACGGATCTCATATACGAACACTTCTTCTTACCTTCTTTTTCAGATATATGCGTGCGATGATTGAAAATGGTTACGTTTACCTTGCCATGCCGCCACTGTATAAAATAGCGAAGGGAAAAGAAATTCACTATGCCTACGATGAAGAGGACAGGGATACTATTTTATCAAATTTTGCCGCAGAATCGGATAAAGTGAACATTCAACGATATAAAGGTCTTGGTGAGATGAATCCGGATCAATTATGGGAAACTACAATGAATCCCGATACCCGGAATATAATGCAGGTAAAGCTGGAAGATGAAGTGGAAGCGGATAGAATGTTTTCTACGCTGATGGGTGAGCTGGTAGAACCAAGACGAAAATTTATCGAAGATAATGCTCTTCTTGTATCAAATCTTGATGTATAAATTAACTGGAGAATAATGTGGATAACGGTGGTGGGAAAGTAATCCCTGTAGCAATAGAGGATGAAATAAAAGAATCATATCTAAATTACGCGATGTCGGTAATTGTCAGCAGGGCACTTCCTGATGTCAGGGATGGTCTAAAACCGGTGCACCGGAGAATTCTCTATGCTATGAACGAAATGGGACTCAGACCTGATAAGGCATTTAAAAAATGCGGGAGAATTGTTGGGGATGTTCTTGGTAAATACCATCCTCATGGTGATCAATCTATTTATGAAGCTCTTGTTCGTCTGGCACAGACCTTCTCCATGCGTTATCCTGTTGTAAAACCACAGGGTAACTTTGGGTCAGTTGACGGTGACCCGCCTGCCGCAATGCGTTACACAGAAGCTAAAATGCAAAAAGTGACAGAAGAAATGTTACGTGATATTAAAAAAGAAACGGTGGATTTTATTCCCAACTATGATGATTCAATGCTGGAGCCGTCTGTACTGCCGGCTGCCATACCTTACCTTTTGATTAACGGGGGCAGCGGTATAGCAGTAGGTATGGCGACGAATATTCCTCCAAATAATTTGCGGGAAGTATCTGATGCAATAGCAGCATATATAGATAATGAAAATATTACGATAGCTGAATTGATGGAGTTTGTTCACGGCCCCGACTTTCCAACAGCGGGGATTATATACGGAAGGAGCGGAATCCGCAGTGCGTATGAAACAGGAAGAGGGAAAATTGTTGTAAGAGCCCGGTGTGGTGTGGAAACGAATAAAAAAGGCAGGGACGTTATTATTGTATCTGAACTTCCCTTCGCTGTGAATAAGGCAAACCTTATTGTGAGAATTGCTGACCTTATTAAAAATAAAAAAATTGAGGGAATTGCGGACTTACGGGATGAATCGGACCGGAACGGGATGAGGATTGTCATAGAACTTAAAAAAGGTGTGATTGTTAAGGTTATACTTAATCTTCTCTTTTCTCACACTGCCTTACAGCAGAATTTTAACGTTAACAACCTTGCCATTGTTGACCGGAGACCGAAACTACTGACTCTGAAGGATATGATTCATTATTTTGTGGAACACCGGGTTATTGTAGTAACCAGGCGGACGAAATATGATTTAAAGAAAGCGGAAGAACGGGCTCACATTCTTGAGGGATTAAAAATAGCCCTCGATAACATAGATGAAGTTATTAAAATAATCAAAGAATCGGGAAATGTAAACAGTGCCAGAGAAAATTTGATGAACAGGTTTAAATTATCCGAGAAACAGGCTCAGGCTATTCTTGATATGCGTCTTCAGAAAATTACCAGTCTCGAAACCAAAAAAATAATTGAAGAATTAAGAGAAATACTTGCCCTTATTACATACCTGAAAGACCTTCTTTCCAATGAGAATAAAATTCTGGAGATTATTAAAACCGAGGTACAGGAAATAAAGGAAAAATACGGAGATGAACGACGGACAGAAATAGTACCTGATGAGGTGGAGCAGCTGAATATAGAAGATCTGATTGCCAAAGAGGATATGGTTGTTCTTATTTCCAATAAAGGATTTATAAAACGTATTCCTGTATCTGCCTACAGGACACAGGGACGCGGCGGGAAAGGCTCGTCAACTGCTACATTAAAGAATGAAGACTTTCTTAAACAGATCTTTGTTGCGTCCACTCATGATTATATTTTATTTGTTACGAACGAGGGTAAAGCCTACTGGTTAAAAGTTCACCAGATTCCTGAAGGGTCACGTGCTGCCCGGGGAACACAGATTAAGGCCCTGTTGCAGATTTCAGCCGATGAAGAAATAACCTCTGTTGTCACTTTAGATGGATTTACAAATGATAGATACATTTTTATGGCTACACGGAGAGGAATTGTAAAGCGGGTCAGGACTTTTGAGTTCAGAAATGCCAGGACAAAGGGAATTATTGCTATTAAACTGGATGATAATGATCGTCTTGTCAGTTCAATTCTCACCTCCGGAGATGAAGAAGTTATCCTGGTTACCCGTTGGGGATATGCTCTCAGATTTATTGAGACGACTGTCAGAGCTATTGGCAGAGCAACCCGTGGGGTCAGGGGAATATCCCTAAATAATGATGATGAACTGGCAGGTATACTGAGAATAATAGATGATAATCAAATTCTTGTTATATCGGAGAATGGTTACGGCAAGAGAGTGGCATATAAAAACTTTACCCCCCATGGAAAAGGAACAAGAGGCCAGATTGTTTATAAAACAAATGAAAAAACGGGAGAGATTATCGGTGTTCTTTCAGTCAAAGAAAATGATGGTCTTGTATGCATTACCTCCCAGGGGAAAACAATTAAACTTAATGTTGCTCAAATATCCGTACAGGGTAAAACAGCTCACGGAGTAACGGTAGTAAATATTAAAAAACCTGATATTCTTGTTGATGTCGCGAAAGTTGTTGGTGAACAGGAAATTGAATCGGAAGAAACAACAGCCACCTCCGGTTAGGAGGTGGTGGCAGTCTTATAAATGTTTCACGTGAAACATTTATAGATATTTTTTCATTATTTTTTGCATCTTTTTCCAGTGTTTATCTTTCTCTTTATCAGTAAGAAAAGTGGCATAAAGATTATTTTTTATCAGTATAAAGATTTCATTCAGGGTAAATACTTTATTTGAAAGAAGATTAACGTATTCATCATTAATTTCCGCACCAAAAATTGTCGGATCGTCAGAATTTACCGTGACGTAAATGTTCTTATCAAAAAAACGCCGAATTGGATGATTAGTGTAAGATGAAGCATATTTACCGGTAAAAATATTACTCATGGGACATATTTCCAGAGGAATTTGTTTTTCAGAAAGATATTTTTCAAGTTCGGGATCCAGTTTTGCACTGATCCCATGTCCGATACGGGGAACCTTAAGGTTTTTGAGGGCACTCCATATTGATTCAGGTCCAACATCTTCTCCGGCATGGGCCAATATCTTTAAACCGTTTTCCCGTGCTTTTTTAAAGACTTCCGTATAATCCTCTGCCGGGCCTTTATTTTCCGCTCCCCCCAAACCAATACCAATTATCGACGGATGGCGATTTTCCAGGGTTAATTCAAGGTTTTTCATAGCATTGTCCGGGCCGAAACTTCTTGAAACATCAATAAAGAATTTAACATCCCGCTTATCTTTTTTCTTAATAAGCTTTGCTCCATTTTCCAGAAGAGCCATCATATCCGCAAAAGAGAATCCATTCATAACGAATTTGGAGGGGGCAAAGAAAATTTCCGCATAAAAAATGTTATTTCTGTCAAGGTAATCCCGGGTATCAGTAATGAGATACTCAAGGTCATTCTCTTCCCGAAAACAATTCTGGATGACATTTAAAAAGAGGTCAATAAAATCATCAAGGTTATTCACTTTAAACCGTTTAATAAGGTCATCTTTTGTTTTAATCCCGGGAAGGGAAAGTGAATGTTTTTCTTTAAGCGACCAGATAGTCTCTACGCTTGCCATACCTTCAATATGAAGATGCAGCTCTGTTTTTGGTATTTCCTCAATTATTTTTCTGTAGTTACCTTTGTGCACGTTTTTATTCCGCATATCACCATCTTCTTATTTATATGATTAACGGCTGGAAAAGCCATAACCATTAGAGATAATTAATATCCCGTTCACTATAAGAATACTACAGTTTACTTTTTTTACAATAAAAAAAAGATTAAAATATAAATATAAAAAAAAGCTCTCTTTTTGAGAGCTTTTACATGCTTCTGAAATGTACCTATACGGCATCAACCGATATAACACCCGGCACAATATTTTTTAAATACTTCTCAACACCTTCTTTCATTGTTATCTGGGACATGGGGCATCCAAAGCATGCTCCTGTAAGCCGAACTTCTACCTGGCCTTCATCTGTGGCCTTAACAAATTCAATATCACCACCGTCAGCCTGTAACGAGGGGCGAATATCATCAAGAGCTTTTTTTACTTCTTCAATATTCATACTATAAATCCTCCGTCTAAAATATAGTAAAATACTCATGAATCGTCAAGACGTATGATTTTGTTTAATTGTATAGGTTAATCACTGACACGGGAAGGGATATACTGTATACTGTATTATTATGAGGGGAAAGGTAATTGTTTTTGCGAATCAGAAGGGTGGTGTGGGAAAGACCACCTCAGTTGTCAATATCGGTGCCTATGCTGCGGAGGCAGGGAAAAAAGTCTTATTGGTTGACTTTGATCCGCAGGGGAATTTATCCAGCAGTGTCGGTTCTGACAAAAGTAAACCCGGAATCTATCAGGTACTGTCTGGAAAATTACCGCTGGCAGATGCTGTTCAGGAGACTTCAGTACGAAATCTTTTCCTTGTTTCTTCCGATATAAATCTTGCGGGAGCTAATGTTGAGCTAATTGACGTGGAAAACCGTGAATATTATTTAAAAAATGCCATTGAAATCGAGATAGACAGGTGGGATTATATATTCATCGATTGTCCCCCTTCGCTTGGGATTCTTACCATTAACGGACTTACTGCGGCCGATGATGTTCTTATTCCCATGCAGTGTGAGTATTTTGCTCTGGAAGGCTTAACGCTTCTCTTAAAAACAATACAGCAGGTACAAAAGTCAGTGAACCATTCATTGACTCTCGGTGGTATTATTTTTACCATGTATGATTCCCGGACACGGCTTGCTCATGAGATTGTGCAGGAAGTTACCGCGTATTTCAAGGATAAAGTGTTCAGGACGGTTATACCGCGGAATGTAAAACTTTCTGAAGCCCCTTCTCACGCGGTTCCCATCAGTCAGTATAATGTTAGTTGTCTTGGAGCGATAAGTTATGAAAAATTAACTCAGGAGGTTATGCAGCGTGTCTAAATCTGCGTTAGGGAAAGGATTGGGATCATTACTCCCTCAGGTTGACGAAGGCTCTTTATCCGGATCCGCTGTGCATAATCTTCCTCTTAATCTTATTCATCCGAATCCTCATCAACCGAGAAAGAAATTTAATGAAGAAGCTTTAAGAGAACTTGCCGATTCAATTAAAGAGCAGGGGATTATTCAACCCATTATTGTTGAAAAGGACGGAGACCGTTTTAACATAATCGCGGGAGAACGCAGATTTCGTGCCGCCCGAATAACCGGACTCTTTGAAATACCGGCAATTATACGAAAGTATACGGAAGCAGAAAAACTGGAAGCAGCATTAATAGAAAATATTCAGCGTGAGGACCTTAATGCTGTTGAAGAGGCAAAAGCGTACACGCAGCTTATGACAACTTTGAATTTAAATCAGGAGGAAGTTGCCAGGAAAGTTGGGAAAAAACGTTCCACCATTGCCAACAGCCTGAGGCTTCTTAAACTTCCTGATGATATGCAGACAGCCGTTATTAATAATGAAATTACGGCAGGACATGCCCGGGCTCTTCTTTCGATTTTGAATCCTGCGGATATGAGAATTCTCTACAGCAGAATTCTGAATGATGTTCTTTCAGTACGCGCGGCGGAGCAGCAGGCGTCCGCGTTGAATAATGGGAAGCGTGAGAACATATCTAAAAAACCTGATATTCAAAAAATAGCGGACCCTGAACTCAGCAGGATGGAGCAGAAATTTATAGACGCTCTTGGTACAAAAGTTTCCGTGAAAGGAACTATACGAAAGGGGAAAATTGAAATTTCATATTTCTCACTTGATGATCTTGAAAGAATTTATGAAATTCTATTAAAGAGCTGATAGTATCGTTGTTAGAGTTCATTCCAATTTCATAAGGTAATAAAGAAAGCTCTAAAAGCTCCAAAAAGTGTAATTGCCTGTTTTATCTTCTCAACCCGGTTTGGATACAATAAAATGTCTTTCAGGATTAACCTTCCGAATATAAAAGTTGTAGAGATCCCGGGAAAAGTCAGCATAAAGAGAGGCGTTTTTCTTCCTTAGTGCCAATTTCTGCAACTCTACCCGGTAACACCAAGTAAAGGGCTATGATTATAAACCCTGTCCTTGACTACAAGAGTAGTCTGGTCCCCTTTGAATTCTTTCTGAAACAGAATATCATGCCCCAGGCAAAGTCCTATTGCCACAGCCAGATCAACCTTATCTTTCATCATTTGCTGTGCCTGGCTGATGGGGTTACAACTCACTCCGGTTAGTGTACTCTGTGAGTTAACTTCATTCTGGGACAGTCCTCCGGTTGTGCAGGAAATTCCAACACAGGGGATGTTTCGTTTTAGAAACTGATCCCGTATTAATTTAGCCTCTGTCTCCATCCCATAGCAATATGCAAGACCAACCTTTTTATATCCCTGACCCTCAGCAAATTCTATCACTTCCTGAATTCTTGAAAGTTTCCCTGCCCTTCCGTCGTCCACCAGCGAAGAGGCACCCCGAACAATAGCAGCCTCATCCTCCTGACGATACTTATCCAGAACCACTTCTGCGGAGAATTTTTCAGCTCCACAGGACACGGTAGTTTGGCAGCTTTTGCCGGGACAGAGGAGACAGTTCATCTATTCCAGCTCTCTGCCAACTGCAATAGCGGCAATGGTTCCATCTGAAACTGCAGTGGTAATTTGACGGAATGGTTTCGATGTAACATCTCCCGCTGCATAGATACCATCTATATTTGTTCTTTTCTCCTGATCAGTTTCCACATATCCCCATTGGTCAACTTTCAATTTTTCACCAAATGTATCCACGTTTGGACTAAAACCAACAAAGATAAAGACGCCACTGGACCGCAGCTCTTTCCTTGTACCGGTTTTTAGATCTTCTACAACAACGCCCATGT
>CAYSXD010000072.1:0-9431 GCA_964434925.1 uncultured Spirochaetaceae bacterium | reverse complement strand
AGAAAAGAACAATAAGGGACATCTTCTCTGAAACATCATCGCTCAGCTATTTCATTGGCAAAACCGATACATTCTGTTCCGGGGATATTTTTCCCACCCTCTTTGGTACGTATCCCATTGCAACGCATTATCGAGGATATATCTACTTTCCATCCAATGATTTTAACGGCATATACAGGGTAAACGGTACAGGAATTAAACTCGCAACGACATGGGGAACAAAAGCAAACCGGACATCCTTCTATCTTTATAAAGACGGATATCTAAGCGGAAACTACCTGTCGAGTGACATCTGGTCCGTATTTAATTTTAACAATTTACAACTTGAAAGTTTTTTCGGTGCGACCTTTCCAAAAGGTAAATACGGTATTTACCGTGGAGGAGTGCTGCTGAATTACAAAGCCGGAGATATGGGAGATTTCATGGCACAGATCGGTGTTCCCCTGTGGGACCCCAATGCCGCGTTTGACATTGACCGGTTGTTTTTTCTCTTCGAACCCCGAATTCATTTTAATCTCTTTTCAATCATACTCACCCTTTTCTGGCATCCGGGTTATTATTTACAGCAAAAGGCAATAGATACAGGTACTTCAAATGTTCATTTAAACTTTATGCTGGGTGACCTTGCAAAAACCCCTTTTGCCGGTGGAGTTGAGGGAAGTGTTACATTCAACTCAAGTTCTTCAACAAATCAATTCAGCATAGTAGCAACACCCTACCTCAGCGCAATTACATCAGGTTCAATTTTGAACCTCATGCTGAATATAAATCTCTTTCCCTTTACTCTTACCAATATGTTCGAAGGAGTAATTGGGATAAAGGCGGCATTCTAAAATGAAAAAAAGAATTCTTATTACTCTCATGACAGGTTTTCTTCTCCACTCATTATCAGCTATGGAGCTAACTGCAAGTCTGACAACAGGAAACCTTGGATTTAACAGAAATTCAACGGCAACCCTCTCTTCTTTCCCTGGTACAACCTTCCCCTGGGGAATGAGTCTGTACGGTAAGAAAAACATTACCGCTAATATCAGCCTTAAGGCGGGGTTATTCTACGATCCAATACTTCGGTACACAACCAAAACACTTTTTCTGTATCGGTATAGTTTTTTTCAACTTGGCGTAGGGCCGTTTTTTGGTATCTTTAACACACCACAGACAATTATGAAATCAGGAATCAGTACCTCTGTTCATATTGAACTTCCGGGAATCGTCTTTGCAACCTTCGAAGCGGACAGTTCGATAGGGGCCCGCTTCGTAAAAGTTGGCGATTATATTCAGGAGAAAAATAAAATTTCCCTTGGATACTATATACCGAATGCTCTCTGTTCAGTAAACCTGATAACAAAATCTTTTGTTGTGAAACAGGGGAAAACTCTTGAGGTTGACGACAGTTTTACAGAATATTCATTTAAAATAGATCTTTTTCAAAAAAATGTTGCATTCAGGACACTTCTCTCCTTTGGTTATCAAACTCTCAGTAGAAGTTATCTTGATACAGGCAGCGGCATAACAACATCTAACACACTCAATTCATTGATATTTGGATCGGGCTTTACTTTTGGAATCTCCGAAAATCTCTCTTTTTCTGCCGCTCTCGACAGCAACATTTACTCTTTCGGATATCAGGATGCAACCCCTTTGGCCCTTCCCGATTCGGGAATAGGATTGTATCTTTTCAGATTAACAACGGGTATCACCGTTAAAATTTAACAGTATTATTCTATATTAAGAATGATGAAGAAAGAACTGAGAAACAAAAAACCTCCCCGAAGGGAGGTTTTTAACTGTAGCAAAAATCTATCTATTTAGTCTGAGTCTGATCGGAACCACTCTGGTCAAGTTTTCTCTGTTCAAGTGCTCTAAGAACCTGAATCTCTCCAAGTTTTTTCCATTCCGCGTTTCTTCTTGATGCCTCACGGGCATCAAGGATACCCCAGAGTCCTTCATTGTCTATATCTTCGGTACCTGGAAGAATTGCCAGATCATAGGTAAGCTTTACATCTTTAATATAGGTAATAATATCACCACCTTGCTGAGATGCATCTTTATATATGACAAAACCTATAAGTTTACGCATAGGAGTTGTTCTTGGGTACAGAGGATACTTTTTAAGCTCCCTGTTTCTTACCTCACTGATATATGAGGGATTCACCCATCCAAGAGTTCTCCAGCCACGGAAATTAAGGTAATCAAGAAATACATTTCTCTCTTTTCCATCCTGATCTTTCAGAATAATACCTAACCCGTTAGGGAAATTACTTCCGTATACATCAACCGAGATACTTTTAATTGCTCCAACATTCTTTATAACCCCGAAACCATCAAATTTCGTGCCTTTTTTATCAGCAGGATCCTCAGTCCCGTCAGCTTTCGTCTTTCTCATATACGCAGGAATCTCGAAAGGCGGTTTAATGATCGCGTACGCGTTAAAGGGGTCTTCAGGAAAATGAACTCTAATACCCATAACCGTATCGCCGGCATATTTCTGAGCTTTATCACTCACCGGTGCCGGAATAGTATAAGAAAGTTCCTGATTTACTACTGTCTTTGCTGAAGAATTCAGTACTACATCCCATTTTTTTATTGCCAGAGAAGTTTTCATAAGTTTTTTTTCTTCAGCAGAATAACCGACGCCTGCTTTGCTGGAAAAGTCGACCATGGTGGCTTTGTTATTTCCATCTGCCATGTCCGCTTTCAGGCTGTTAAAATCTATAAGAACCGACTCCACCGCAAAAAGAGAGAAACTCATAGCAAATAACATAATACCCAGAAGAATTCCGAATCGTTTCATCCATTGCTCCTTTTAATCAATTTAGCATCCACATCTAAAATTATACGTAACCTTTTCCTTTTGTCAACAATTTTTCTTTTTTTTTCTTTGACAAGTTTAAATTCTTGCAATTTTTTACCTGAATTTATCTTTCATAGGGCAGCTGTTCCCCATCAACCGAGACAATTACCTTTTTTACAAAAGGAAAATCATAGAAAATATTCTTTTTTATCCCAAGAACCATCTCCCGAAGGCTCAGTATTGAAGAATCATCATGAACAACAAGATCCGCGGAAAAATCAAGATACACAGTATTTCCATTACGAAACATCAGTGAAAAAAGTTTCGTATTTTCAGGGACAAGCCTCTCATGATCAATACGAAAGGGACCAAGGATCAATTCCTTCACAAACAGCTCAATTTTATCTTCAGGTGATTTTTGTTCCGGTAATCTCCTGATTTCTCCTGTAAGCCTTCCCGTACGCTCAGGGAAAAAGAATGTTCTGGTAACATGAACATTATCTATAAAAAAATAGATGGAGAGTGAACCTACGAGGACAATAATAAGAGCAGAAAGCAACACCAGTGTAAGTTTACTTATATTTCCGAACATCAATTACTCCTATTTACTGACTTCAAAATGATGTATAAAGCTTTGAACTCCATTATAGATCCCTTCACTCATTTTTTTCAAGTAGACCTTGCTGTCCATTATCTTCGCTTCCTCCCTGTTTGTAACAAACCCCAGCTCTACAAGAACAGCGGGCATTTTGGCATTCCTCACGACAAACCAGGATTCTTCCTTTAACCCTCTGTCCTCAATTTTGTCTCCCACCTGTCTGGTTAGCCCTGATTCAATCTGCTTTGCAAGAAGGACACTCTCTACGGTAAACTCCTCTTCAAGCATTGAGTTTAATATAGGAGCTACGTCTTTCAGATCATTACCGAGAGAATTCGGGTCAATAAGTTTCCTCCGGTAACCTGGCGGTAAATACCATATTTCAAACCCTTTTGAATGGGGATTGAGTGAAGCATTCGCGTGAATTGAAATAAAAATCATAGCCTCATTCTTTTTTAAGGAAACCCTGTTAGCAATTTGAGTTCTGCCTTCAAGAGTAACATATTTATCCGTATGCCGGGTAAGAATGATCTCTTTTTCCGGATACCGTGCTTTTAAAAGGGAGTAGAGTCCTTTCGCAACAGTAAGAACCACATCTTTCTCTTTCAAAACAACCGGCTTACCATTAAAAATATGATGACCTATAGCTCCCGGATCTTTTCCCCCATGCCCCGGGTCAATAATAATCGCTTTAATTTTCATTGAATAGCTATCTGTTTCCTTCACCTTAAAGAGGGATTTTATCGAATCGGCAGCTGAACCGGAAAAAACGATTCCTCCGGCGGAATCTCTTTTTACCGCAACCGGCGCAACCTTCTTTCGAAAATTAATAACAATAAAAGGATCACCAACTTTAAACCGTACAATATCCCCCCTGAATGATAATTCCCCAATTTCAAGATAGGGGTCCCATCTGAAAGAAGCACCTGTTTCAGCAATAATTTTCGTAAGCGGTACATCCGCAGGAGGTACCGCCCACAAGGTCATTGGAGCAAGCATCAGCAGAGTTGCAAGAAAAAACTTCAGAAGTGCCATTGGCCAACCAGTTCCTCTATCTTCCTACCATTTTTTACAGCCCCGCGAAGAAAATCAATAATCCATACACCTCCCTGCACACCACCCCTTAAAAAAGCCCGGTAAAAAGCTTTCCCTGTTAGAATACCTTCAGGATGCTCCTCTACAAAGTAGGTTCGGCATTGTGTGATCGCTACAACTTCTTCAAAAGCCTCTGCAATAGTTTTTCCATGCCAGTCTAGTGCTCTCTCACCGGAAAGATCCGGTAATTCAGGAATAAGGATTTCATTCCCGTAAATCTCAGGACCAGACATAGATTCAACAGCAACAACATTATTTTGCAGACTCAGAGAAAAGGCATCAGGAATCCAGGATGGTTTTTCAGCAAACAGAAATTTCTCAGTTACCCCGGATCCCGGATCAAGCCGGATAAAAATACTCCGGCAGCCCTTTTCAGCGGCATATACCGCTTTTTCACGGGATTCCGAAACAGCAATGCAGTTCCCGCATTTTTCTACATTATTTACAGGGAAAGACATATTATCCCCGCTGGTTATTCTAAAAAAAAGATGTTTAACCTCAGGAATTTTAAACGGTTCCTCTCTGCCTGAAATTTCCGTAACTGTTCCGGGAATAGATATAAAAGCACGTTCTGCTGTTGTTTTTTCAAAAACAGGAGTAAGATCCTCAGGAGGCAGACCAAGTGCTATCCGGATAGCACTGCGTGTTACTTCCACTCCCGTGGAATAGGGAAATGTCCAACCGGACATATATCCCCCGGACAGCCTGGCCGCAATCTCACCAACAAAAGCTTTTCCATGGCTCCATTTTATGTCGCCCTTGGCAGCCCCTTCCGTTATGCCGAGAGCATGTATCCCATTCCTGAAAAGAGCAGTTACTTCCTCCAGAACTTCCGGCTCCTCGTTTGATGGAATAGTATGCCCCATTTCAACGAAATAGGGTGGGAAAAATATATGACGATCGGCAATCCCGCAGATGGTAATTTCACCGTCATAGACAAGCGCATCCAGGCTGTATTCAGGTCCCTCAAGATATTCTTCAATAATAACCTGATTCTTCCCGGAATACACCGCTGCAGAAAGTACGCTTTTTTGAAATTCAGTACAGTTCCTTATTTTACTGATTCCCCGTGACCCCATATTGTCCACAGGTTTTACCACAAGAGGGAATTTAAGCACACTGTCTATACCCGCATCTGTACATTCGGGTACATGATCACCTAAATCTATACGCATAAATGACGGGCCGGAAATACCTGCAGAATTCAGAACAGTCCTCATCCGATATTTATCACTTGCATTTATTGCCGCTTCAACCGGAATGCCTGGAAGTCCTGCCGCCTCGGCAACCCGTGCAACTGTTTCCGAGAAATCGGTACCGGCGGTAAAGACACCGTCCAGCCCGCCATTCGATTGATAGTGTAATGCTGTTTTAATCATCTTCTGATGATCCTTTAAATCCACATACGCAAAAGCATCTGCTATTTTCCTACCGGGTACTTCAGGATTTCCATCAGCCACTATAACAGACAATCCCATTCCTTTTGCCAGATTAATAGCGGGAACCTGCATTATCCCGCCACCGAGTATTAAAATTCTTTTACCTGTCATGGGAGGTACTCCTTTTTTTTCACCGCATATACTTCAAACGTATCTCCAAGTCCCAAAAGAATACTGATCCGGTTCACCAGAAACCGTTTCCACCCTGAAGATCCTTTTAATATTCCGGGAAAACGCTCAGGATGATGGCCGGTTATCTTTATTTTCTTTACCTGAAAGCCATACAGTTTCAATATTAGAGCAGCTGATTTAGGGTTCCAGATGGTAATATGATCTTCCGGACTCTGCCTAAAAAAATGTTTTTTTCTGCTTCTCCCTGTTATACCAGAACTATTGGGAGTAGAAAAGGCAAAAACACCACCGGTTTTTACTATTTTGTTTACTTTTGCCAGAACATCACCGCATTTTTTAAAATGTTCTATCACAAACCACATAGTAACACAATCATACGCTTCTTCAATAAGTGCGTCTTCAAAAGAAACATTCATTACGGGAATTCCCAGAACTCTATTCACGTAATGAGCTGCTTCCGGTACAATTTCCAATCCTGTCGGTAAGAATCCCCGGTACAGGGCTTCTTCTAAAAAGGGGCCGTAGGCGCATCCGATATCAAGTATCCGCTTTCCTCTGGTTATATGAGAAATTATCTCAAGCCGGGAAGATGCAAATCTTCTAATAGTGCTAAAGTCTTCCAGATATGTTTTCCCATACTGTTTTTTATACTCTGAAAAAAAATAATTTTTTTTGTACCTCTTTCTGCCTATTGAAAAATTTAACAGATAATCAATTCCGCACAATTTACAGGTAAAGTATGTTTTATAAGGAAACCTTTCCTTTACAACCGAATAATGACTCCGGCAGACGGGACATTGGATAGTATCGGGAAGTTTCAGGTCACGAAGAAATGAAGAAAGTGAAATTGTATTGAAATTATTTTTTAAAAGAAATAACGGATTTGAAATTTTATCCGGAAAGACAATAGCTTTCTTCAACCGGGACAACCGCACATTCCTTACCCCTATTTCATAAAATTTCTGTTTTTTTGAGAGCCTGTGGTGATAGCGGGAAGGATTAAAAAGAATAATCTTTACACCCGCCGCCGCTGCTTCAAAAGCTGTAAGGCCGTAAGAGGTAAAAACAATATCGTATTTATACAAATCTTCTTTCAATGATCCGGGAGCCCTCAGGAGGTTAATATTCTCAGGAAAGACGCGATTCCCAAATAACGGCCCTTTCACCAGTGTTATATTTTCCGGTTCTATCAGGGATAATTTCATGAGACTGGAAATAACTTTTTCTGTCAGATGTTCGGTATCCTCACCGCCAAAGGATATGAGAACCCGTAATAATTTCTTATCCGGATATTTCCCCTCATGTATTTTCCTGTGTGCGGGTAAAGGCAGGTCAATAAAAGCCGGATTTTCTATGCTGGCACTTTCCTTTTTGTGAATTCCGGGGATAATATCAATAAGACAGGGAAAATCTTTACGATAGGGCCCCCCTTCATCTATCCCAATAATAAAACCTCTGTCTTTCCAGGCCAGCCATTCATTTTTTTCCGTTTTTCTTTTATCAACAACAATAACATCCCAGTCCATCTGCTCAGGCAATTGCCACTCAAAAATATCACTATGAGGGATTTTTTTAACCAACTCCCGAATACCGGGAGAAAGTACTTTACAGGGTAATAAAAGAAAAACAGACACATGAACCTTAAGTTCATAATAGAGTAAAAGCATTCTTTGAACATGACCGCTTCCGTTCCCTTTTTTACATGAAGGAATGAGTAAAAATCTTTTTTTCACAGGAATTATTCTCCTGTAGCAGATACAGCTTTTCTTGTATGAATTCTCATCCAGGGGATAATGACATCAAGTTCGAGAGGACTTCCATTATACAACATGCGGAAAAGCAGCTGGAGATAAAGGTAATCGTCCTCCGTATCAAGGGTAACCCGCCCCTGCGGGAACCGGAATTCTTCCGGTACAGGAACCCTGTTTATAGAAAACTGACTCTCACGACGATAGAGGTATGGATTTACATGTTCCCGTTCAAAGGGATCTTTCGCGGTTCGTGCTGCGTAAAGGAGTGCTTCTGTTTTGACAACTTCCACTCCCGTACCTAGAGGTAAACCGGTGTAGCAGCTGAAATCAGCCTGGTTTACGCAGTGTATTTCCGTTATTCGGTCCGCTAGAACACCACTGACAAGGGGGTTATCTCCTGTTGCCCGCACAATGGTATCCACATTAAAATATACTGCCGCGTCCGCATACCGCTTTAAAACGTCCAGCTTATCACCGGTAAATAGAACGAAGCCGCATTTTTCGGAAAGAGGAGAAAGCAAACGGCTGCTTGCCCGGTCGGTAAGTAACGCATACATACCTGCGTCAACTTTTTTTAAAGACAGCATTGCATGTTCTATAACCGTTTTCCCGGAAAGAGGGAGAAGAGCTTTTCCGGGAAGCCTGGACGAATCAATCCTTACCTGAAGGAACACTCCTGTCATCCGCCTGAAACCTCCCATAAATCGGTTATGGAGAGAGCATCACAGGTAAACCGGTAACGGTTTACCTGTACCCACTCCTTTACTGCCCGATAGTCTTTTAAAGCTGCGAGGAAAGAGGAACCTGATTTTAAATAATAGGAAATGAATTTCCATTTTGATATATATGCCGCGTCTCCTGAAAAACGAAGCGAAAGATTTTTCAGATAAAAAAGCCGGTAACTCTCATTGACAGTCGTATCCTCAGAAGGGTTTGCCCCAAGATAACTTATCTTTAAGCCGGTACTACACACTATATTTTCGCCCCACATATGGGCCCTGAACCCAAAATCAAGTTTTTGCCAGTACTTGTTGGTTATGGTATAATCATACCCGCCTGTAAGAAAAAATTTCTCTTTATTATATATTCCGGTGTAATCGAAGGGGTAGAGCGATTCCATCAGATTTGCCGAGGGCATAAGTGAAAGTATTTTAAGTCTTTTATGATAAAATGCCGGAGCTTTAATCGAGGGGATAATTTCAAGTTTATTATTCTGAAGAACGGGAACGGAGCAGAGTGCATTTGAATTGGCAACAGTATCAAGAAACCGGGGAGACATAAAATAACCCGGTTTCATATCATTCCATAATACCAGAACATTGCGGCCTGAAGATTCTTTTAAACCGATATTAATTTGCTCACCGACAGAAACTTTTCTGTGAAACAACAGAAATTTTACACCTTTGAATTTTTTTGACAGAATCTCAATATCATAGCCGGGGGATGCTCCCTCCACTGATAAAATCTCAGCAGGTCCTAGTTTTTGCAGTTCTTTAAGATACTCTGTTTTAAACGGTCTCCCCCCCCTGTTCAGTACCAGGAGGCTCAATACAGGTGAAAGAACCAGGCTTTTATCATTTTTTTTACTTCCGACTATTGTTTAAGGCATCCTGACCTTTTTA
>CAYSXD010000071.1:0-9458 GCA_964434925.1 uncultured Spirochaetaceae bacterium | reverse complement strand
CGGGCGGGGACCCACAAGGCTCATTTCCCCTTTAAGTACATTCCAGAACTGCGGTATTTCATCGAGACTTGTTTTTCTCAGGAAAGCGCCAATCGGTGTTTTTCTTTTATCATCCTTTGTAGCCCACTTTGCGCCGGATTCTGTTTCAGCATCGACTTTCATGGATCTGAATTTCCACATAATGAACCGTTTTCCATCCACACTCATTCGTTCCTGCCCGTAAAAGACAGGTCCCCGGGAGGTTAATTTTACAAGTATGCTTAAAATAACAAAGAAGGGAGAAAGGAGAGCGAGTCCGGCTATTGATCCGGTTATATCGGCAGATCTTTTAACCAGTTCTCCTGCCATACTTATTTTCGGTACATTTACAGCAATAAAAGGGATACCCTCGAATTCTTCCAGGTCAAATCCGAGGTAATCGTATTGTAAGTTAGGGATTATCATAATGGGAATAAAGCGCTGGTTAAAAAAATTAACTGCCATATTGACTTTATCTGAATCTGAAGATTTGTATCCGATCACTACCATATCAGGAGCGATCACCTCGGTTGTTTCAAAATCTTTATAGGTAAGACTGGTTATCCGGTAGCTGTCTGTCATTCCTCCCGAATCCATCCATCCCGTTATTTTTACTCCTGAGGCCGGAAACAGGTTCAATGTTCGTATATATTTCTCAATACCGGGAGAATCTCCGATGAGTATTATGTGTCTTAAATTTTTCCCCCGCCTTCTGAACTCCAGAAGAATTCTTCGTATAATCAATCTGAATATAACGGAAAGCAGGATAACCAATATGGGGTAAAGAATGAGGGTAATTCGTGAGAACCGTACCTTTGTTACAAGATATAAAAATATGAAAAAAGCGGAAATAGACTGGATATTGGATTTTACAATGGCAAATGCCTCTTTATACCATGAAAAGTACCGGTTTGACAGATAAAGATTATTTCGTGTATAGAAAAAGAGAGAAATCAGCATCAGATAAGGAGTAAGTTGTAGAAAATCTGTAAAAAGTCCCTCCTGCCCGCCGGGAATTATTTTAAATCTTAAATAATAAGAAAAAATCCACGCGGCGATGACTGTAACCATGTCTAAAAGCCGCTGTATCATGGAAAATTTTTTGGCATGTCTTTTCAGCATATCTTCCTCTTTTCATAAATGTACCGTCAAATAAAGTATTTTTCCAGTCGGTTATCAGGTTTTTCTGATTGATATTTTCTATTAACTTATAAAGATCAATTCAGTATGCAAGGGAGCTCTGAATAGTTATTTCATACTTTCTGCTATCTCCCCAATCGGGATTGGTCAGATCAATGCCGATAGATCCCCTTGCAACGAGACTTTTAAGTTTATCTATATAAAGGATGAAGTCCGCGCCTGTTGAATACTTTAAATCTGAGGCGGGATTGAATTGTCTGTCTGCTTTTTTTGTCAGTCCTATATCAAAAAAAGGCTGGAACTGTGCTTCTCCCACATGCTTCCATTTCAAGACACTGATTGTAACTCCCGTATTTAAAAAAACACCGAAAATTCCGTACATATCGGCGTAACGTATTCCACGGAGATAGGTGCCGAGACCGGTTAGTTCCTGATTAAAACTGTAAACTCCGGTAAAACGCAATGAAGGATTAACCCCTCCTAAAATAAAAAAAGTGGAAGCAGAACCGGTTAGCCCCGAACTAAAAGATCCTGTTTTGCTAAAATCAAAGGAATACGCAGCATTATTGGACAGGGAGAGGCTGTATCCTTCTCTAAAGTTACCGTTCCAGTTTATGCTGCTAAAGCCGATGCTTTGAGAAAAACTGACATCTGAAATTTTCTTTGAAATATGAGAACCGGAATCAGGCAGAAAATCATTGTAACCATAGTAGAAGGTGATTCCGGGAGAAATAGAATAATAAAAAGAATTTGAGAGCGGGAAAGTCGTTCCCAGGTTCAATGATGTAAGGTAGTATCCATAATTCTGGAGATATATACTCCCGTTGAAAACTTGTTCTTCTTTATACTGCTGGAGAAGACTCAGCGAAAAGGATAGGCCCCAGATATCAAAATTACTGAATCTGGGATTTATACTCCACTGCGGTACTGCAATTTTTTCTCCTTTTTTTTGGAAATCGATATTTGCGCCGAGGTAAAATTTTATCAAACTTCCAAAGAAGTTATCATAATATATTTTACCTCCGATTCTAAAACCAGTATTACTGTCATATTTAGGAAAAATAAGTGGAATTAGTGTCCAGGAGCTAACAACGGTGAATGTTACTCCGTAAGACTCATTTTTTCCCGTAGTTGTTAATTTTTCAAGAGAATAACTGACATCATTAAAGATCCTCATATTTAGTAAGCTGTGAACTTTATTATCAAGAAAAGAAGTTAAATCCTTTTTTGATGAGAAAGAATCTCCCTGCTTTATGTTGAGTTTTCTTCTTAGCGCTGATTCTCTGGTATATTTATCCGTCCTGAGGGTAACCTCCGTAATTATATATTCTTTTTTAGAATGAGACAGGCTTTCTGCATTAATAAATGAGTTACCCATAATAATAAGAAATAACAGAAATAATAATTTTTTCAAAATAGATCCCGGTCAATTGTGTAGTATATGTTTTTCTTCATCATAAAAGCTAATTATAACACATGATTTTCATTTTGAAAATCTCTTATATAAACTAATCAATAATACTATAAAACTTTCATAGAAACAATTGGTAAAATGGGATAGAATGAGACTGACTATAAAGGGAGTATTACTATTGTGAAAGATAAAAAATTGAAAAATGAACTTACCGGTCGATTTCTGCGGTATGTGAAAATAGATACGACCTCTGATCCCCATAAGGAAGAGATCCCCTCCACCCCCGGACAATGGGATCTCCTCCACCTCCTTGAAAAAGAGCTGAAAGAAGCGGGAGCGGAAGAAGTAATTCTTGAAAAGCATGGATATCTGATTGGGAGGTTCCCCTCAAATGTTCCGGGGAATGTTAGTCCTGTAATTGGCCTTATGGCCCATGTGGACACGGCGCCGGATGTGAGCGGGAAAGAGGTGAATCCTCAAATTATTGAAAATTATGACCTGGATGATATCCCTCTTGGGAAAAGCGGCCTCATTCTTTCTCCGGCGGAATATCCGGACCTTCTCAGGCATAAAGGAGACACAATTATCACAACAGACGGGACGACCCTTCTGGGGGCAGATGACAAGGCAGGTGTTGCTGAAATTATGACGGCACTTTTCTGGTTGAAAGAACATCCTGAAGTACCAAGGTCGTCTGTGGAAGTGATTTTTACACCTGATGAGGAGACGGGGAAGGGACTGGATAAATTTGAAACGAAGTGGATAAAAACCCGCTGCTGTTATACAATTGACGGCGGAGAGTTGGGTTCTCTTGAAACGGAGTGTTTTAATGCTGCCGCCTTTGAAGTGGAATTTAAAGGGAAGGTCATCCATCCGGGCACAGCACGTGGAAAGCTGGTGAATGCCCTTTCAATGGCGGGTGCCTTTCTTGAGATGCTTCCTGAACGGGAAAGCCCCGAGGCAACAGACGGCAGATATGGCTTTTATGCGCCGATGGAGATAGAGGGGGCTATGGAGAAAGTTTCTGTCCGTGGTATTATTCGTGATTTTGATGAAGGTGAATTAAAACGAAGATCAAATGCGGTGAAGACTTTTGGCAGTGCGGTTGAGCATAAGTATCCCGGAGGAAAGGTCCACCTGGAAATTAAGAAACAGTACTCCAATATGTATGACTATATTAAAAAAGACCCTCTTGTTATGGAGATACTGGAAGAGGCGGTAAAAAACGCCGGTGTTATTCCCTTCCGGAAAATTATCCGGGGAGGTACGGACGGTTCACGGTTGAGTGAGATGGGTATACCCACTCCGAATGTGTTTACCGGAGGACATAATTATCACAGCAGATTTGAATGGGTTTCTCTTCCAACGATGATGAAAACAGTAGAGGTCCTGAAGGGACTTATAGAACTGTGGGCCCATGAGAAATAAGAGTATGATTTTTTGAATTTTTATTTGTTTTGTGGTATACTAAAGGATATGAAAAGAATAAGGTTTAGCCTGGTTATTATTGTTTCTCTTTTCCTTGCGGCTGGTGTCTGTCTTTTCGCCGAACCTGTTTCAGGCACTGTTTCATATATTGAAGGTACGGTAGATGTATTCCGGGATGGGAAACTGCTGGACTGGGAGCTGGTTGATACGGGTTTTACCGTTGAAGAGTACGATCTTATTGAAACTGGCGATAACGGCGTTATTGAGCTGGCAATAACGATGCCATCAGGGACCGGAGCGCATATAACCATTCAGCCGGATACTTCCTTCCACTTTGAGCTGGATAAAAAGAGTACGGTGAATAGAGTAAATTTTACCATGCTATCCGGTGCAATGGCGTATAAAGTACAAAAATTAGCAGGAAATGATGCTCTTAATGTACAGACAGCCAGCGCGGCTATGGGGGTGAGAGGTACTGAATTCCAGGTTGTTTATTCTCCCGAGGGCGGTATTCTTGTTTTATGCAGCGAAGGAAAGGTTGCCGTTTCCGATAAAGACGGCGCCGGGCGTTATTCCGAACCAGGCAGGGTTGTTGAAAAAGTTCCTGAAAAAGAAATAACTGCTTTTGCGGTGGATCCTGCGGATCTTTCCATGTATCGTTCTTACTGGATTTCTGCCAGAGATAAGGTTTTTAAGGCAGGAGCGGATACGTTTATTAAAGGTTTCGCCCGGCAGTATCTTATGCTTGGGCCAGAGTTTGATAAGGCGTACGGGGCATTGGAGGCGGTAAAACCGCTTCTGGAAAAATATGGAGGGAGCGCAGGTTCTGTTTCCATGGGAACACTCCTTCAGGCTAAAGGTCAGGTGAGCCCTGCTGTTGTAAAAATGAGAAGTATTCTTCCTATGTATGAAATGGATTATTACCGGTTGAAAGTACTTGAAAAATATCATGATCAGGGACTTGGCCATGGTATGATACGGAAAAACTTAACGTCCGGACAGTTTTTTTTAAATTTTAAAGAGAAAAAGGCGTTTATGGAAAGAGAGTTGGCTGAAGTCAGATATATGTTTAAACTGTACGGCGCTATTCATAACGCAGCAGGCGGAGGGCCTTCAATTTTAGATGAACCTTTCGGAGGGATACCCTCGTCAAATATACCGAAGAGTAATTTTCCGGCACAGTAAGGAGTTATAGGGGTTGTGAAAAGCCATATTTTTGTTATACCGCTTATTATCTTTTCTCTTGCTTTGATTTCATGCGGGCAAAACGGGCCTTTTATTCCTGTTTCAAATCTGGAAGATGCCGTTAATATAACTGTATCAGCTACACCCGGCAGGGTGATAAATCCTGAAAGAGAAGATAGTATCGGAATTTCACTGTCGTATGATGAAAGCAGGGTCCTCCCCGAAAAACTGGAAGTTTCCCTTCTGGACAAAAATGATGCGGTAATTGGCTCTCCTGTGGTTTTTGAGGGAAAGGAGCTCACCGAAATACTTCCTCCAGTAGACACGACTTCGCTAAAAGATGGTTTCTATAAACTAAAACTCACTGTGTATGGTTCGGACGGTCAGGTACTGAAAGAGACGGTAACTCCGTTTTTTGAGTCAAGGATTCCTATTCAGATAGAAGGTATTGAGGTTTATCCCCCTGAGTTTACACCGGGAAGCAGCGGTTTCATTATACCTAAGGTTGACGCTCCCGGTACTGTCTGGGTTCGCTGGTCTCTGGGAAATTCAATTCTCTCTGAGGGGACTCTGGATCAGTATGCTGCCGGGTTTGTCTGGAAAGCCCCGGAATCGGAAGGTGCTTACACAATAAAAATGGAAGTTTTCCCATTTGCTCCGCCTGATTTATCCACCTCGTATTCATTTTCTTCACAGCTTTACCGGGAGGTTCAGGTATTTGTGACCAATTCCGTATCACCCGATATATATGATCTGTCTCCCGGCAGTTCGTATACCGTTCTTCTTAATCTAAACGGGAGCTTAAAAAATGAGGGGATACAAGATATTAAAGCCATCCCTATTGGGGATCCTGTTCTTCAATTGGAAAACGGAGGGTTTGGTTACCGTTTATCAGATGACAGCGGAATAAAGCTTTCCGGTAGTACAATCCTTCCTTTCTCAGAAGGGGTATTGGCTCCGTTTTCCGCGACCATGCGGTTGTCTGTCCGGCAAATCCAGAGAGAAAAAAATTTTCTTACAGTCAGTGATTCTGCCGGCGAACTCTTTAGCATAAAGACGGACAGTTCCGGAGAAATTATTGCACGTTTAAAGCAACCGTCAGGAAATCTGGAATGCCTTTCCGGGATTGTTCCCGAAGGACTCTCTGAAATTACTCTGAGTGTTGTTCCTTTACAATCCGGTATCACCTTTCTCTGGTATAAAGATGGAGAACTGATACAATCCAGACGCTTTGATTACATACCGCTGGCGGTTACCGATACTGCTTCCGGTACAGCTGTGATTAGTGGGGAAAACGGGTTTTCCGGATTTCTTGATTATGCGGGTATCTTTTTTCAGGATAGAGAAAAGCGTTCTGATATTGATGACGGTATCTATAAGAGGGCCGTCATCCGGCATGGAGAATCTGAATCTACCGACCTTATTGAGGGATTTGACGGGCTTTATATACCCCGGTCTATTAAAGATCTTAATATCAATAATAAAAGCATTACCATCGGGGGAGGGAATCTGATAATTAAACCCGGTGGAACGGTCACTATATTGACGGCTGAGTCTGATGTTGCGGGAATTGATATAAATGTTCAGGTCCCGGAAGGACAGAATAAAGCTGTGTTTTTTTTCAGTGTACTACGCGAGGGAAACAATGTGAAAACGGTGGAGATCCCTTTTTCTCCGAACAGAACTGTTTCAAGTGTGGAAGGAACCTTTAACGGGGAAACACTCACTCTTTCGGGAAGCAGTAAAAAAGAAGCTCGGATTAATCTGAAAGAGGGAGATAAGCTTGAATACGGTATTCATAACCTCAGTGATACAAAACAATTAAAAATTGCCGCCGTACGGGCGGATGAGCGGGGTAAAACAGTTGTTGAAAATAAGATACGTACCGGGAAAAGCAGTCTGTAAAATTTGGAAGGGGTATCTATGAAGAAGTTTTTAAGTCTTATTTTCATTCTCATTATGGTACTCCCGGGAGTCTTTTCCCAGGAAATATCACAGAAGAAAGAAATTGCCATTTTTAAGCTGAGCTATACCGACTGGAATATGCCGGATGAAGCTCTGGGAATGGTTGATCAGTCAATACAGAATGTTTTTATCAATCTTGGACGGTTTCATGTTCTTGGAATGACCTACCGGTTGAAATCAAAGAATATAGAGGCTTTTATCAGGAAAATAAAAAAAGTTAAAAGTTCAAATATGCAGGTATCGGAGAAAGTCCGCCTTGGGGAAGAGACTTTCACGGAAGCGGATTTTAATAAACTTGTTGGTTCCTTTATTATTGTTGTTCCTGTTGTTACCTACTTTAACCTGCAATCGGAAGATTCCGGTGGTTATGCTGCCGAAATAGAGACCTCTTTCACCTTTATTAATGTTGATAAGGGCAGAGCCATGTCGGCATTCAGTATTAAAACTACCGGAACAGATGATACCCGGAAAGGTGCAATAAGAAGCGCTGCAGAGGATATTCCGCTTCAGCTTTCTTTCGCAATACGGAAGATCCCTGAGTTTCAGCTCAAAACGGGTATTATTGATGTTTCGGGATCGGATGTTATTCTGGAACTTGGTACCAATATGGGAGTTAAAAAAGGCGATGAATACCATATTGTTACTGATCAGGTTCTCTCCTCCGGACATACAATCGAGAGGACATCAGGACTGCTCGTTGTTAAAGAGGTAGATGAAGAGGTCTCTACCGCTCAGATTTTTTACGCTAAAAAGAAACCTGCAGTAGGTGATCAGCTGAAAGAAGTTCCTCGACTCGGGTTTGAGACAGCTGTTTACGCAGACTATGTAGAAGCCTTTAAACCGGTTATTACTGTTGGTTTCAGGCAAATTGTTTCCCGTGGTTTTTTCTCTGTCAGACCGTTTGCCGGTGCCGAGATACCTCTGGGGGGAATAAATAATTTTAACATATTCTTTCCGGTGAACGTGTTTGCGGGCGGTGAAATGAACTGGTATCTCAGACGGCTGCATATAACACCCTCGGCCGATATTGCTCTGGGAATGCTTATACCAATTGTAAAAGATTATCAGGATTTTGTTGTCTACAGTTCTATTGGAGGACACGCAAGGCTGACGATAAGTTATATGATCAGTGACAGTATGAAATTTTCCATAGAAGGCGGTTATACGGCGATGATGGCAATTTCAAGTCTGTTTGATTCATACAGCGGCCCGTTTATAGGCGGTGGAATTACGTTAAAGTATTAATTCAAGAGAGGAAGATATGAATAAAAAAATTCTCACATACAGTTTGTTGGCAGGACTTATCAGCCTTTTACTGTTCTTCAGCAGTTGTGCCACATCCCCGTCAATGGCAGGTGCATCCCCATTCCCTTCGAAGGGTACTGCTTCCACTGCGAAAGTCAGTGGTTCCCCTGTTTACTATGGGGCAGGGGAAGGAAGTTCCATGACCAGAGCGCTGAACAGTGCAAAGCTTACTGCCGTTAAGAAGGCAGTAGCTGACGCTCTGGGGAAAGCATCCTCCCTGGTTAATAAAGAAAAACTTCAAAATAATATATATGAAAAAGTAGATGTCAATGCTCTTGTCTATAATGACACTGTCAGGATTATTGATAAATCTACCGGGGGTGATATATATACAGTTACTCTGGGGGTAAGAATAAACCTTCCGGCGGTCGCGGCTGTTTTAAGAAAGGAGAAGATCTACGGAGGGCTCATTCTCCCTCAGGGGGGGGATGTTGTTCTCAGTGATCAGGAACCACCGGTTGTAAGTCCGTCAGGAAAATCAGAAAGCACGGGAGTCGGTACGGAACCAGCGGTAAACGCACAAACAAAAGAGGGACCGGCCGCAGGTCATTCGAATGTTAATACCGAGGAAGCACTGCTTATTGACAATATTATCGATAATCTTACCTACATGGTTTATTATAATGAAAAAACAATTTCCAATCCTTTTATTGCCAAAACAGCTGTTGGAATGGCTAATAAATATCTTGCTGAAAAGGGTCTGGAGTATGTGGATCTGGATCAAATTGAACAGATAAAAAAAGACCAGGCTGCCGCTTACGAGGAGGAAACGGGGCAGAGTGTTTCAATGATTCAATGGATTGCCGGAAAACTGAACGCGGATATCTACATAGAAGTGAGTGTTAACACTCATTCAAGTGTTAAAGACGGTAAGTATTATGGAAGTGCTTCTGTTTCTCTGAAGAACTTTGATGCTTCAACGGGAGCGGGAAGAGGCACTGCCTTTTATCAGACTATTCCTCCGGCCATGAGTACCGTTTCCACTGCAGATGCGGTAAATAAT
>CAYSXD010000070.1:0-9612 GCA_964434925.1 uncultured Spirochaetaceae bacterium | reverse complement strand
TGAACATCGAATCCATGAATAAAATAAATATCAATATAATCTGTTTTTAACCGCCGCAAACTGTCATGCAGAGCCTGTATCAAATTTTTCCTCGATGCTCCCCTGTCATTCGGTTTCCCTGTCATAGGAAAAAAAGCTTTGGAAGTAACAACAAGATCATGACGCTCACCGGCCATAAATTCGCCAAGGAATTCTTCTGCGAGACCCTTCTGATACACATTCGCGCTGTCAAAAAAATTGATTCCCGCACTCCGGGCCGTATTATACAGCGCCTTCGAGGTTTCCTTATCTGCTATACCGCCGAAGGACATGGTTCCCATACAGAGCGGGGAAACCTGTACACCTGTTTTTCCAAAATATTTGTATTTCATAAGATGAGTATACCAGAAAACCTCCCCTCCCTCAATAACTTCACTTCACGAATCGCCGGAAAAATCTGTTCATGCGGCAGTGGATAAAAAAAGAGTTGGAGAATTTGAATATATGGCGTATAATAAAAACCCTAAGTGCTGTTCTGAACCTGGTTTCAGTTTAACAGCACAACACTATTTTTCAGACAGTGAGCCGTTTTTCAGAGTTTGCAGAGACACAGTGCAAGCTGTCCTGCTCTGTCTTTGTTTCCGGTTCATGTCCATGGAGGTTTCTATGAAAAGAGGTTTATTTATTTTTCTCACACTTGCTGTGGTCAGTGCCATGGCTTTTGCGGGCGGTAAATCCGAAGGGAGCTCGGCTCCTAAAAAAGAGTTCGCGACAATCGGTACAGGAGGCGTTACCGGTGTTTACTATCCCGCAGGTGGTGCAATAAGCAAGATGGTAAATAAGAAATCTGATATTTACCACCTTAAAGTAACCGTTGAATCTACCGGCGGTTCGGTATTCAATATAAACGCTGTCATGGCGGGCGATCTTGAGTTTGGTATTGTCCAGTCAGACAGGCAGACCCAGGCATGGGAAGGTACTGCTGAGTGGAAAGACAAGGGACCGCAGAAGAAACTGCGGGCTGTATGTGCTCTGTATCCCGAATCTGTAACATTAATGGCTGCCGATGATGCCAACATCAATTCCATTAAAGATCTGAGAGGTAAGATTGTTAATATTGGTAACCCCGGCTCCGGTAACCGTGGGAATGCCATTATTGCTCTTGAAAACGCTGGCCTCAACTGGAAAACAGATATCAAGGCTCAGGAACTGAAAGCTTCAGAATCAGCAAAAATGCTTCAGGATGGTAGAATTGACGCATATTTCTATACAGTTGGACATCCAAATGGTTCCTTTAAGGAAGCCACTGCAGGTAAAAGAAAGGTACATTTTGTTCCCATAACGGATATTTCCGGAATCCTGGCTAAATATCCATACTATGCAAAATCTGTAATTCCCATTAAATACTATCCAAATGCAACCAACACGAAAGATGTTCCAACCTTTGGTGTAAAAGCTACGCTTATAACATCATCAGATGTTCCTGATAATATTGTTTACGCGGTAACAAAAGAGATATTTGATAACCTGACTGAATTCAAATCCCTTCACCCTGCCTTTGGTGTTTTGACAAAAAAGAACATGCTTGAAGGCCTAACCGCTCCAATACACCCCGGAGCCATGAAATATTACAAGGAGGCCGGTTTAAAGTAACATAAAAACATCGAGTACTACCGGTATCTTATTTAAAGATACCGGTACTTTTATTAATGTAATTTTTAACGTTGAGGGAGTTAAAATGAAAATACAGGGGAATGAAGAAGATATAAAAAAAGCTCAGCTGATAGCCGAAGAAGCTGAAAGCGGAAACAGACATACAACAGGGAAAACGAAGTGGATTATACCCATTATTGCGCTCTCATGGTCCCTGTTTCAGCTCTCGGTTGCCTCTTTTCTTCTTCTTAATTCAACGTATATCAGGGCAATTCACCTTGCTTTTGCAATATCTCTTGTATACTTCAGTTACCCGCTATTTAGAAAACCAAAAAAAAATAAATTCCTTAATTACTTTGCAAAAACCGACAGATATTCTCTCTTTGATTTTTTGTCAGTTATTATCGCGTCTCTAGCGGCACTTTATCTTCTTTTTGATTATGCCGGAATAAGTGACAGGCAGGGAGCACCTCTGATCGGTGATATTATTTTTGGAGCAATTCTGGTTATATTTCTTCTTGAGGCTGCCCGACGGGCACTGGGACCCGCACTTCCCGTTGTAGCTATTGTATTCATGTTGTACGCGTTTTTCGGGCCCTATATGCCGTCTGTTATTGCATTCAAGGGTGTTTCACTGAACCGTCTTGTCGGCCAGCTTACTATGTCAACAGAAGGCATATACGGTGTTCCTCTGGATGTATCAGCTACTATTGTCTTTCTCTTTGTTCTTTTTGGAGCAATGCTGGATAAAGCAGGTGCCGGTAAGTATTTTGTTGACCTTGCGTTCAGTCTTCTTGGCGGATTTAAGGGTGGACCGGCAAAAGCAGCTGTACTTGCCAGCGGATTGACCGGAATGGTTTCCGGCTCAAGTATTGCAAATACGGTAACAACCGGTACTTTTACTATTCCATTAATGAAAAGTGTCGGTTATCCTGACTACAAAGCCGGAGCAGTGGAAGTAGCCTGCAGTACAAACGGACAGCTTATGCCGCCGATTATGGGAGCGGCCGCTTTCATTATTGCCGAGTACTGTAATCTTGATTACTTTCAGGTTATAAAAGCTGCCTTCGTCCCCGCAGTGGTATCATACATTGCTTTGTTCTATATAACCCATCTTGAAGCGTCTAAACTCGGATTGCGCGGAGTGCCCAGGTCAGAGTTACCAAAATTTTTCCCGACATTATGGGCTGGAATACACTACCTTATTCCCGTAGCATTTCTTATCTATCAGCTGGTTATAAAACGCCATTCCCCCCAACTGGCGGCTTTCAGTTCAATACTTGTCCTTATGGCTCTTATACCTATACAAAATATTGTTGTTGCGGTACGCAAAAAAACGGATATTTTTAGTGCTCTTAAAAAAAGTGTCAGAGAAATAATCGGCGCGCTGATAACCGGTGGTAAAAACATGATGGGTATTGGTGTCGCTGTTGCCGCTGCCGGAATTATCGTTGGTGTTGTAACCCTTGGGCTTGGTGGTATAATTACAGAGGTGATTGAAATCCTCGCAGGGGGTAATTTCGTTCTCATTCTTATTATTACTGCTATTGCAAGCTTAATTCTTGGTATGGGGCTTCCCACTACCGCCAACTATATAGTTATGGCAACCCTGACAGCCCCGGTTATTGTTACCCTTGGTGCTAAAAACGGAATCATTTTCCCTCTAATTGCCGCTCACCTTTTTGTTTTCTTCTTTGGTATTCTTGCTGATGATACACCGCCTGTAGGACTCGCCGCCTTTGCCGCTTCGGCAATAGCAAAATCAGATCCGATAAAAACCGGTATTCAGGGATTTATGTATGATATTCGTACGGCAATTCTTCCCTTTATGTTTATTTTCAATACGGATCTTCTTCTAATTGGTGTTACCTCCGTATGGCAGATTGGATGGATATTCATTACCAGTGTAATTGCGATGTTTGCTTTCGCTGCGCTAACTCAGGGCTGGTTTATTGCAAAGAACAGATGGTATGAGGGCATTCTTCTGGCAGGCGTCGCATTCGGGCTTTTACGGCCGCACCTGGTCAGCAGGTGGATGGATCTTCCGCCATTCGTCATTGCCTTAATCGCTCTTGCGGTATACTCGCTTGTATTCATTGTTCAAAAGCCCCGTGTACCGGCTAAGAGCCCAAAACCGGCATCAACCTGACACATTACAAGGACTTTATAAATATCCAGGCGTTCCCTTATTCTCTTCGAATAATAACAGCAGGAAGGCTATCCCTTCCTGCGAGTAAAACACATTACAGCATTTTTACAAGAGTTTCAGGTGTAAATTTAAAATAGTTAACCACTTCCGTGTACGGCGCGGAAATGCCGAATGTATCAATTGAAAGGATTGTATCCTCTGAAGAAGCAATACCCTCCCAACCGGTTCGAATTCCCGCCTCAACGACTATTGTTCTTACCCCTTCCGGAAGGATAGTACTTTTAAATGATTTTTCCTGCCGCAGGAAGATCTCCCGGGAAATCATTGAAACAACCCGAATTTTTTTTGCTGATAATTCCGCAGCTTTCAGTGCCAGTCCAACCTCAGACCCGGTAGCCACAATGATGATCTCCGGTGTCCCTGTTGTATCCTTTACTATATACGCGCCTTTTTTTATTGTTTCATTCCAGTTTGTATCCGACTTGGGAAACACGGTAAGCCCCTGCCGGGTAAGCGCAAGCGTTGTCGGATTATTTCTGCTGTTTAAAGCAATCTCCCACGCAGCGTTTGTTTCCTCAGCGTCTGCCGGTCTTAGGACAACCATTCCGGGAATAATCCGTAAAGCCGTTACATGCTCAACCGGCTGATGAGTTGGGCCGTCTTCACCGACAAATACCGAATCATGAGTCATAATATAAATCACCGGCAGTTTCATAAGCGAAGCAAGTCTCATTGCCGGGCGCATATAATCACTGAATACAAGAAACGTAGCACAGAAAGGAACAAGGCCGCCATGGAGTGCGATACCATTGGTAATACCGCCCATTGCATGTTCACGTACACCAAAATGGAATGTTCTTCCCTTTCTATTGTTTGCACCAAAATCACCAAAATCCATTGCCGTATTGTTGGACGGAGCAAGGTCTGCCGACCCTCCAACCACATTTCCAAGAATCGACGAAACAGCTTTTATAGCAGCCCCGCTTGCTTTTCGGGTAGCTATGGAATCTCCAATTACGTATTCAGGCCACGAAATAGTGGAAGTATCCGGATCCTTAAAAAAAGCTTCCCAGTCTTTTAGTAAGTCCGAGTTTTTTTCGGACCAGAGCTCAAACATTTGCAGCCATTGTTCATACTCTTTTTTTCCGGAGGTCATTTTAGCCTCGAAAAACTCTTTCGTACCCGGTGCCACATAAAAAGATTCACCCTCAGGAATACCGAGGTTTATCCGTGTTGCTTTGATCTCTTCATCACCCAGAGGAGCACCATGAACTCCTGCAGTTCCTGCTTTGTGAGGAGATCCCTTACCAATAACAGATGAAAGAATAATTAGAGAAGGTTTACCTTTTTCAGATTTTGCCTCCAGAATCATATTTTCAATACTCTCCGGATCATACATATCCCCTTTCTGGGTATGCCATCCGTACGCTTTAAATCTGGCTTCCACATCTTCAGAAAAGGCAAGAGAAGTATGCCCCTCGATGGTGATACCGTTGGAATCATAAAAAACTATCAGTTTGCCGAGCTGTAAGTGTCCGGCCAGAGATGCCGCTTCGGATGTAATCCCCTCCATCATGCACCCATCACCGGCGAGGGCATAGGTAAAATGGTTAATAATGGTATGTTCCGGTGTATTAAACCGGGCAGCAAGTGATTCTTCAGCAATTGCCATTCCCACAGCATTACTGAAACCTGCACCAAGCGGTCCGGTTGTTGTTTCCACTCCGACAGTATGACCATACTCCGGATGTCCCGGTGTTAATGAGCCTAACTGCCTGAATTTTTTAAGATCTTCTATTGTCAAACCGTAGCCCGAAAGATACAGTAAAGAATACAGGAGCATTGAACCATGCCCGGCGGACAGCACGAACCTGTCACGGTTAATCCATCCGGGTTCAGCCGGGTAGTGCTTCATTACATCACCATACAGCACCGCACCTAGTTCAGCACACCCCATGGGCAAACCGGGATGCCCGGACTTTGCAGCCTGGACTCCATCCATTGAAAGTGCTCTAATACTGAGCGAAGCTGACTTAATACCATTCTTATCCACATTTTCCTCCATAATTACGATTACAATTAAATTTTAAAATCTGTAAAAATACTGCTGTCTTTATTTATCAGGGAAGCGGGATAAAGCGGATCTCCCTTAAGGACTCCCTCTACCATAGAAGCCTTTTCTTTACCGGAAACTATAAAGAAACGATGCCGGGCATTGTTTATTACCGGCAGGGTTAATGTAATTCGATCCTTTACCCGAAATCTTGTTGGTGCTGTAACAGGTATAACAAGTCTTTCCTTTTCATTAAGCTCCTCTCTCCCGGGAAACAGAGAAGCCGTATGACCATCAGGCCCAATTCCCAGTATCATTAAATCAAAAACCACATGCGCTTCATTAAAAAATGCCTTGATCTTTTCCTCATACGCAAGAGCGCAGTCTCCGGGTTTATGGTACGATACATTAACAGGAATAATGTTCTTTTCCGGAATATCGATTCCTGACAGAAGCGTACTGCGAATCATGTTAAAGTTACTGTCGGAATTTATAAAACTCACTTTTCGTTCATCCACCATAAAAAAACATATTCTGGACCAATCTGTTTTAATCCCTGCCAGCTTCCGGTAAAATCCAGCAGGTGAGCTACCCCCCGATAGAGCAATGGTAAACTTATTAATTGAATGTTTTGATTTTTCAATAAGCAATTGAACGGCTTCCAGCGCAGCGCTGCTCATTTCATCGTAGGTATTATAAGCTAATAATTTCATCTAGGTTAGTATCCATTTTCTGTTATCCTTTTCAAGCAGTGCATTACCTTCTTCCGGGCCTGCTGTTCCGGCCTTATAAAAAAACAATTTCACTTTTTTATTATCATAATTGGAAAGTTCCCACTCTTTTAAAAGGGGTGTTATAAGTTCCCAGGACTTTTCTATCCCTTTTTTACTCCAGAACAGCGTCTGATCACCCACCATACAATCAAGCAGAAGGGTTTCGTAATCATCAGACAGCTCAACTCCATAATAATCCGCATAGTTAAAGTTCATCTGGAGTGGATAAATACACATTTTTGCCCCCGGGACTTTTGCCTGATACTTTAAAAAGACCCCCTGCTTTGGGTGAATTCCAAACGTCAGTACATTCGGTTCAAGAGGATTTTCCTTGCTGTCCGTGACAAACATGCTATGAGGGACTTCTTTAAAAACAACAGAAATTTGAGTTTTCTTTTCTTTTAATGCTTTCCCGGCACGAAGATAAAAGGGGACTCCTTCCCACCGCGAGTTATCAATAAAAAGTTTCGCGGCAAAATAGGTTTCCATTGATGAATTTTTCCTGACACCCTGTTCGGTTCTGTAAGATTTAATTTTCTTCCCGTTTACTTCACCTTCTTTATACTGCCCGCGTATAATAGTGGACGGAGATGAAACACCTGTAAAGGAGCGTATAGCTCTCATAACTTTAACTTTTTCGTCACGGATAAGTTCCGCGTTAAATTTAGCGGGAGCCTCCATGGCAACAAGTGAGAGCAACTGCAGCATATGGTTTTGCAGCATATCCCGGACCAGTCCAGCCTGGTCAAAATACCCCGCACGATGACCAACCCCCAGTTTTTCCGAAACGGTAATTTGTACATGATCTATATAATTTCTGTTCCAGACATTCTCAAAAATCAGGTTAGCGAACCTGAAAGCAAGAATATTCTGTACTGTATCTTTACCAAGATAATGATCGATCCGGTAAATCTGATCTTCTGAAAGATGCTCCAGCAGAAAATGGTTCAGATCACGGGCTGTTTCAAGATCTGTTCCAAAAGGTTTTTCAACAATAATCCGCTGAAAGGGATTGTTATTTTGCTCCTTAACCACCAGACCATTTTTACTGAGTCTGGCAACAATTATTTTATATAGATTCGGTGGTGTTGCAATATTAAAAATAATATTACCCTTCGTCTGGTACACTTCTGTTAACTTTCCGGTGAGTTTTTTAAGATCGCGATAGGTTGAATCCTTATCATACATACCGGAAAGATAGTAACACCGTTTAATAAATCCCTGTTTCTGACCGGGTTTTACATTATCAACACCATTATCAATAGCAGTTTCAACACGCTGCCGAAATGTATCATTGTTCAAAGGCGAACGGGCAACCCCTGTAATAAAAAAATTATCCGGTATCCTTCTTCTAACATATAACTCAAAAAGTGCCGGTATTAACTTTCTGGATGTTAAATCTCCGGATGCTCCAAAAATGACAATACCACAGGGACCGGCGGTTTCAAACTCACATACAGGGCCTGAATATTTACTTATCTCCATTAGTGTCCAATCAACCTCACTTCTTTACTACAATAGTAACCATTAAAAGTAATGTCAAGAAGCAAAAAAGAAGCACCAGGCCGCTCAAAAAAGAGCGGTCTGATGAGTCTGTTTAACCTTTGATATTTACGAAGCTAAAAAAGTCCTGATTTTTCTCAACTGTTTTTTCTTCTCATCCTTTAAAAACCCAAATAAAAATTCAAGCTCCTTGTTTTTTGTTAATTTTTCAAGATCATGGTACAATCCGAAAGCAGTCCTCATTTTTTTCCCGGCTTGTACCAGAAATTCTTTTTCAGAGATGGTGTCATCAGGGATCTCTTCCGTTATACACCTTTCAAAGTATCCAGCCTCCTGAGGTCTCTTTAACTTCTCATCAAGATGAATAAGGACATTGGGATTCTCCATTAAAATCTTAATCCTCTTTTCCAGATTTTCAGACTTTGTACGCATTTCAGTTAAAAGATTATCTACTTTTGATGAAAATTTCCCTTTGAATTTTCTGTTTGATTTTCTGCAGTTTTCTTCAAATTTGAGAGATTTTTCAAGAACCTGAAAAATACTGTGATAGAAAATATCCCGTTTCTGTTCAAGCATTTTATCAATTCCCAGAGCTGCCTGATGTCCAACAGCAATACCATTAATAACATCGGGCCCTTTAATAATGTCCCCTGCTATATACAGCCAGTCCATACTTGTCTGATAGAATTCGTTCACTTTTAAACGTCGCCCATCCATCTCCAGGGTGTCCGTATAATCTCCAAGATAACTCATATCAGGACCCTGCCCAATTGATTCTACAATCATAGTGCCCTGTAAAAGCTTAATGTCCTTTTCATCGAATTTTGGTGCAAAGCGATGCTCTTCATCAAATATACTCAGACATTTATTTGTTTTAAGGCCTGTAATTTTCCCTTCGTCTATAACAACCTCAACAGGGCCTCTGCCGGGATAGAATACACAGCCTTCCTCTGTAGCTTCCTCAATTTCCTCATCATCTGCCGGCATAATGTCCCGTGTTTCCAGAGAAGTTACAATAAGATTCACCTTACCATACTTCTTTCTCTGCTTTCGTGCGAGAGAACGAGCAATATCCATTGCAACATTACCACCGCCAATAACAACTATTTTTTCATCCACCTGAATCTCTTCACCCTTCGTAATTTTACTCAGGAGCTCAATTGACTGAAAAACATCCTTATGATCCGTACCCGGAACACGGGTACTTCTTCCCACATGAAAACCGGTGGCAATAAGAACAACATCAAAATCACGATGCAGATCATTAAACTGTACATCCTTACCAACTACCGTATTACATCTAACCTCAACACCGACTTCTTTAATATAGTTGATATCCTTGTCAAGAGCAGAGTACGGCAGACGGTATTCAGGAATACCATAACGCATCATACCACCGGCTTGAGGATACTTTTCAAAAATAACTACTTTATAGCCCATCAACCTGAGATAATATGCTGCTGAGAGTCCGGAGGGACCGGAACCTACAATAGCAACACTCT
>CAYSXD010000069.1:0-9640 GCA_964434925.1 uncultured Spirochaetaceae bacterium | reverse complement strand
CTGGAAGATGTTTCGGACCACGCTCTCGCGCTCCTTCTCGGAAGTGTCAGAAAAATAGCCTACAAAGACAGAATGATCCGCAGCGGCAGTTGGAATCTGCACAAGGACTGGCCCACCTACAGAATTGCCGGTAAAACTCTCGGGCTTATCGGTTTCGGAGCCATCGCGCGGACACTCTTTCGAAAAATTTCCGGTTTCGGTCTTGAAAGGATTCTTGTATACGATCCGTTTGTCCGCCCGAATGACATCATCAAAGCAGGAGGCACTCCCGCATCGCTTGAAGGACTTCTGGAACATGCAGACTACATCTCCATTCACGCCCCCCTCACCAATGAAACAAAAGGATTAATTGACAGAAAAGCATTCATGAAAATGAAAAAAAACTGTATTATCATTAATACATCCCGGGGACCGCTTGTAAACGGGGAAGATCTGTACACCGCGTTGAAAGAGGGGAAAATTGCTGCTGCCGGTATTGATGTTTTTGAGACAGAACCGCTTCCCGCCGGGAGCCCGCTGCTGAGTCTTGATAATATTATTCTGACTGACCATACAGCCTGGTATTCGGAAGAATCCATTGTTGAGCTTAAAACCAAAGCTGCCCGGAATATACTTGCCGTTCTTAAGGGGGAGGCGCCGGTTTATCCGGTAAATACCTTACCGTAAAAACACTATGGCCGGCGGTTACGAAACAATTCCCTGAAGGATTCAAAAAACGCATTGATTCCATCCTGATTATTTCCAATCCCCTGATAGACAGGAGCTTTCCCCCCGCCCCTCCCTGCAATAACCGGAAGAAGCCGATCTCTGACATCCGCGAAATTGAATTCCGGGATAGTAACAGCAAGTGCCCACTGGAGCCCGCCTTCAAATCTGTTAACAAGGCAGAGAGCATATACTCTATCTGAAGGCAAAACGGAAAGAAGCTGTTTCAAATATGTTTTATCATCAGTTTTATATTCCTTTACAATAATGGAAACTGTATTATCGTTCTTCTCCTGTGAAAAAAGTTTTTCCATCTCCTTAACCGCGTATTCTTTTTTACGAAGCTCATTATCTCTTTTTAGTCCCCTGTTCTCTTCCAGTATCTTTCGGGCAAACGAAACAAGGCTCTCCTCTGTTACAGAAAAAAGATCAGAAAGTGTTTGAGTAACTGTCTGCTTATTACGATAATCCTTCAATACTCTGTTCCCCAGAGCCCAGGCAATACGGGCATGACCACGAATTTTTTCGGTAAAAAGTATTTTGGCAAACAGGACCTCCCCTGTCGTGGCGGTATGGACTCCCCCGCAGGCGACACGGTCATATCCGTTAATTTCTACAATGCGAACAGATCCCGTAACCTTGGGCGCTCTTCTTAAATTCAGAGAGAGAATTTCCGTATCTTTAACAAAAAAAGTTTTTACATCAAAATTTTGAGCAATAACGTTGTTTACCTCTTCCTCTATTTTCTCAAGCTCTTCATCATTGACATCTCCCGCATCAATCTCTATCGAGGTGTATGTTTCTCCCTGATGTACAGATACGGTATTATAGCCGGCTTTAAACAACACTGCAGATATTATGTGCTGCCCTGAATGTTGCTGCATATAATCAAATCGATACTTCCAGTCTATGACGCAGGAAACGGTACCTGTCCTGCACGCAGGTTCATCTGCAAGAAAATGGGACACAACACCATCTTTCTTTTTCACATCAATTACAGGTACACCATCGATACTTCCCCTGTCCGCCGGCTGCCCACCGCCTTCAGGATAGAAACATGTCCTGTCCAGAACAATGCACCAGCCCTTTTTCGCCTTTTCAAGTTCAATTATTTCAGCAGAGAAATTCTTCTTATATGGATCAGAGTAAAAAAGTAATTCAGTTTTCACGACGCTCCTCCCTCAGGTAATTCTTTCCTGGTGTGTATACACATTCATTCGCCGTCCCCGTACAAATCCACAGACAGTAATTCCGTAGAATGAAGCAAGCTCAAGGGCTTTCGCAGTTGGAGCAGACACAGAGGCAATAATAGGTATCTTTGAACGAATAAGCCTGACAATAATATCGGATGATACTCTGCCCGAGGATAAAACAATGCCGTCAGGGCAGATTCTATCAGCCAAAAACAGCTTACCCAGCACTTTATCAAACGCATTTCGTCTGCTGATATCGTCCGCCCAAAAAATTATTCCGTCTTCATCAGCAACAGCCGACATGTGGGCCCCTCCTGTTCCATGGTAAACAGAAGGAAGTTTTTGGAATTCTTTCATCAGGTTTAAAATAAAATCCGCTCTGTACCTTTTTTTTACAGTGAGGGAATCTATTTGCTCTTTAAACACTATTTTTGAATACGCGCAGTCCACAAGCTCTTTAACACTCTGAATCTCAACTTTTTTACGAATATCGGCAAAATACCCTGCCGGCTTTTTCGCAATGGAAATTCTTTCTCCATCATCAAGATACCCTTCCATAAAAAGGTAACCGTAAACAAGCTCCTCAATCTCCCTGTCAATAACAGGTGTTCCCATGGCATGGGTACCGTTTACATACAGTTCAAGCCACTCTTCCACAATAACAGGATCATCCGGATATTCTTTTTTCCCCCGCTGATACCGAAGAATGGGAAAAGTTTTTACGATCAATACGGCACCTTTTCAAGATCTTCAGGAGTGTTGATATTGCTGAAAGACAGAAGACTGAGATCATGTACAAGAAGCTCTTCCTCTTCTATCACCAGCCTCGGCATTTTCTCTACAACTCTCTGCAAATGGTAATCCCCCGAGGCAAAGGCTTCTTCCCAGTAATGAAGTACCGAAACCGGATACAGTCCCAGGAATGGCTGAAACTTTCCCATAACACGAATTACTGTCGCTTTTTCCCGATCGCGGTTTTTCCAGAGAAGATCAAGCACTCCCGGATCAAAAAAGGGTATGTCGCATGCCAGCAGCAGCAGCCATTCCTCCACATAAGGGATAATACTTAATATTCCATTTAGGGGAGTGGCATCATCATAGATATCTTCGATAACCGAGCAATTAAGTGAGGAAAATTTTCCCGCGTCTCTGACAAGAATATTGATGTTTCCCGTCAAATGGCCGGCATTTATTATTGTCCATTCAAGAAGCGTTTTCCCTTTCCAACGTGCAAACGCCTTATCACTGCCAAACCGTCTGCTCCCTCCACCGGAAAGGATCCCCGCTATACATTTATCCATCAATTATGTTCCCTGGCTATTCTATCCTGTTCATCTATATCTTCCGCGTCCCAGGGATAGCAAATCCAGTTATCTTCCAGTATTTCACCGGCAAAATAATGCGTTATTTCCTGAGGGATAACCCCTTTTTTTTCTTTATTCTTATTATGGAGTACGGCTACCGCCATTTCAAGGGGTTTATGCCGGAGCAGCTCTCTCAGACAGTATTCAAGGGTAACTCTTGAATCATCAACCTCATCCACTAAAAGTATTTTCTTCCCCTTAAGTTTCGTTTCAACTTCATCAATCCATTGAATCTTTACCGGAGCTTCTTTTGGCTGATTATTTTCATCGTAATATGAAAGTCCGACAGTCAGAATAGGTCTGTTGATAAAGGTTTTCAGTATCCGTGCAGGAATAAAGCCCCCGGTTCCAATAGCAACAATAACATCAGGATCAAATCCTGAAGCAAGTATCTCTTTAGACAGTCTTGCTATTGTTTGATGAATTTTATTGTATGTTAGATACTGCTTTTTAATTTCCGACATAACAGCTCCTTATTTCCTCTTATTTCTTATACAATAGTAGACTAACAGAGGATTTTCAAGTATCTATTAGTATAGTAATACGCAGTGAGGTAATAAAATGGCATTTATAAAATCAGCATTGGAACTTGCTATGGAGAAAACGGAAGGAATGAAAGGTAATCCCCGTGAACTGAAGATAAAAGAAATGGAAAAGAAAGGGAGAAAAGCAGCTTCTGATTATCTTTTTTCTGCGGAAAAGTCAGAGGAGGTATTGCTGGAAGCAATTAAAGCAGTATCAAAACCCGATAAAGCCGCCTTCAAAGAAGGGGTAAAGAAAGCACTGCTCCTTAATATCACCCTCCCAAAAACGCAGGAATTTGAAGAATCAGTGAATCGAATCACAGCAGGATTAAAATCTCTCACTAAAAATGCAAAGAAGATCGACATGTTCATGGATCAGCTTCAAAGTTTCTTTAAACAGTATATTGATAATAAAAATAAGCTCCTCGAAGCGGCAAAACAACAATACTCACCACGGTTACGGCAAAAGGAGCAGGAAATTGCTCAACGTACGGGGCAGGAGGTTCATCTTACACCTGAACAGGATCCGGAATTTATGGATTTTCTCAGAACAAATCTGACAAAACTTGATAAACAGTTTTCCGAATCCCTCACACAGGTGAAAAAAGAACTGGAAGAATACCTTATCTAAAATACCGGAACCAGGTATTCGGGATGGATGAAACAGGTGTAATATACCCAATCTGTCCCGAATCCTCTCCTATGGTAACCGTAGGCATACCAACAAGATTATAGTAAACATCAATGACAGCTCCGCCGGAATTTCCACTGTTTATTTCAGCATCAGTCTTAATATAATAACCGGCTGCAGTATCTTCAAACCCACTCACAATACCAGTCGTGAGAGAGATTGAGGCCCGTGAGCCTGTTCCTCCGACACCTGGGTAACCCAATATCGAAACAGGTTGCCCAATTTTAAGCATTTTTGAATCTCCAAAGGTAAAAAAAGGAAAACTTTCCTCCTTTGGGAGCGGCTGGCCATATAGTCCGGAATAAATTTTCAACAGCGCAAGGTCCGACGAAATACGGTAATCAATAAGTCTGGCTTTAAATAATTCATCAGGAGGAGTATGTGACGAAAGATCCAGCGCAATAAAAATGTTCCTTGATGGGGCATCATTATTATTTTTAATAACATGCCAGTTCGTAATAATATACCCATCCGAACTTACCAGGCATCCGGAACCTTTTCCCGCTTCCCCTATAACCTCAACCGTTGCAAAAAGCGCATTTTCCAATTCATTCTCAGGGGGAACCATTCCCGGTATCAATAATAACTGTGGAGGGGGGAGTTGGGAAAAGCTGGCTGTAATGGAAAATGGTTCGGGATTCTCTCCTGCGGTCTGATCAAAGGCTGCGATATAGTATATGCCGGCACGAAGAGGAGATTCATCCTTATTTTTTATAATAAGGGATTCCTTTCCCAAAAGAGTTTCACTTATAAACTCGCTCGTCTTCCTGGTTACTATTCTATTGTTATAGCTGCACATTAAATCAAGATCAGAATTGGTTTTTGAAATATCAATTCGAAAGGAATTGGTATTTTCCGGAACAGTAAAAGAAAATGTAGCAGCCATCCCGTCTTCAGGGTTCAAAGAAGCATTAAACGGTATGCCGTCATTAAGAGATGAAACAATTGAGACTTTTTTCTCTTTGAGACTAAGGGAAAAAGGAATATCTGTAATCTTTCTCTTTTGCGGTGCCGGAAGATCGTCCCTCTGATAAGCCACATCTACAAAATAGAGGCCTTCGGTTAATGCGGGGTCAGAGAGCCGTGTAATAATGAGTTTTTCATTATTACTGTCGGTTGCTTTTATAAAATCAACATTATCATAATTGTTTATTTTACGGCCATAGTTAACAAACAGGTCAAGATCCGCGGGAGCCCCGGTTAGAGTAAGTTCTACGGCATATGTATCCGGTAATACCTTGAAGGTAAAAGTTTTATAACTTTTTACCTTTAAATCTATAACAGACTGGACCTTTTTCCCCGGTTGAAGCTCAATTCTGACGCCTCCCTTTTTTTCAAGAGAAAAAAGATTTATTGATGAAATAAAAAATATAAAAATAATAATGAATGTTCTGGTAAATAGTTTCACAAATTTTCCCCGATTGTAAGCTTTGAAAGATATATTAGCACAAAAGCTTTTTGAATAACATACAATCGGGAAAATTACTTTCAAATGTTTTTCTTTTTATTGTAAAAAAAGGATTATTGCATTATAAAGACATATCATCATAAAGGGAGTTTACATGGGGATTGAAAGAACATTTGCTATATTAAAACCGGGGGTTTTTCAACGACGGCTTGCGGGAGAAATACTTTCGCGGCTGGAAAAGAAAGGATTTAATATAATAGCACTGAAAATGGTACACCTTAGCCGGAAACTCGTTGAAACTCATTATGCGGAACATAAAGGTAAAGATTTTTATACACCTCTTCTGGAATACATGATGTCCTCTCCTGTTATCCTAATGGTACTTGAGCGGGAAAATGCAATAAAAGCCTTACGAAAACTTTCCGGGCCGACAGCTGTCGACAACGCGGCCCCGGGTACTATCCGGGGAGATTATGGTGTTATAACACGCCGCAACCTTATTCATGCTTCCGATTCACCGGAGAGTGCGGAGCGGGAAATAAAACTCTTCTTTTCCGAGGAGGAGATCCATCCCTTTATTGATGGGAATGCCAGATGGTATTAGAGCAGCAATCTTCAAAAAACGTTGGTGTTATCAGCGCAGGCGCATGGGGAACGGCAATCGCGAAGACAATTGCTGAAAATAATAACAGGGTAACAGTCTGGGATTTCATACCGGAGGTTATTACCGAAATTAATACGGAACATACGAATGCACGGTATCTGCCGGGAGTAAAACTTCCCAAAACCCTTACAGCTGTTACAGATTTTGATAAAGCTGCCGGGGGGAAAGACTTTATTATTATCGCAACACCATCTCTCTATATTCTGGATATAGTAAAAAAACTTATTCATATACCGGATATAATGGAAGGAAAAACAACAATTGGCGTTCTTACAAAGGGATTTATTGAAATAAAGAGCGGCCCCTCACTTATAACTCCGGCACTGGAGGATTATCTCCCGGGGTTTTATAAAGACAATCTTGTATATATTTCCGGCCCAAGCCACGCCGAGGAGGTAGCACGGAAAAAACTAACCGGCTTAATTACTGCATCCCAAAATGGTAAAAATGCCATTAAATTCAGGCAGCTGCTCCACTCATCCTATCTTCTTGTTTTTTCATCACTTGATGTTACAGGAGTTCAGACATCAGCAGCGGTAAAAAATGTGATCGCAATTGCTTTTGGGATGCTGGATGCACTGATGGAATTCTCCGATATTTTCGGAGACAACTCCGAATCTCTCCTGCTGGCGGCAGGACTCAATGAAATACAAAAAATAGGTATGGCTCTAGGATCAAAACATCCTGAAACATTTACCTCAATTGCCGGAGTCGGGGACCTTGATGTGACGTGCAGAAGCAAATACGGCAGGAACAGACGCTTTGGAAGAGAGATCATTACTGGCCGTAAAATTGAAAAGTACAGGGACATTAACGATCTTATCGGTCACATCGATGATATAGGATACCTTCCCGAAGGTATTGTTGCCGCGGGATTTGTACAACGCTTTGCAAAAAAGCTGAATCTGAAACTGCCGGTCTGCAATACTGTCTATCAGGTTCTCAACAGAGAAAAAGAACCCAGACACGCATTAACAGATATGATCAGGAGCCTGGCCGGTACTAACTTCAACCTGTAAGTGTTTTATTTAGCATTGTAAGTATCCACCATTTCATTTAGAAATTATTAAGTGTCTAAGGTCCGGGATTGTACTTTAATAAATCTATAATGAGACCCAATAATTTTAATGTACATTCCGGCAATTCCTATCTGAACCTTCTTTCAAGAATATAATCAACAACAGCTTGTGGAAAAAATTCCAAAAAAGCGGCAAAACCAGACATATATCCAACTCTGTACTTTCTCTTAGGTTTTCTATTGTTAAGTGCTCTATAAACTACCTTTGCAACTTCAACAGGCTCTGTTCTCTTTTTATCAAACTCAGTGAGTTCACGTATCGTTCTATCTAAGGCATCTTTATATAAATTGTATTTTACCTCAGGCCAGTTTTTCATATCTTCTTTTAATGCGTTCATCGTCCTTTCCGGTGATGATGTTTTTATTCCTCCGCATCTTATAAGAATACCCGGTATATTCCATTTTAAAAGCTCTATTTTCAGGGTTCTGACAATAAAATTAACAGCAAAATCACAGGCATGAATATCCGTTAAAAATGGCGAAGGAATTATCGCGGGAGTTGCAATCCAAAGAATTCTACCCTCCGCCTCCCGTATTAGCGGAAGAAGAGACTGAAGTAATCCTACAGGACCAAGAATTCTCGTTTTAAGTTCTCTATTAAGATTATTTAAATCAAGGAGTTCGATAGGAGCTATGCTCCCCCCCCCTGCGGCATTCACAATCCCAAACAAGCCTTCAATATTTTTATCCTTCAACTGCACTCTAATAAATTGTGAAATATTATCAATATCGTTAAGGTTTGTCAGATCAAGAGGATAAGAAGGAATTAGATTCGGTCGACCTAACTTCCTCAGCTTTATCACATCTGATTCTTTCCTTACTCCGGCAAAGACCAGGAACCCTTGTTCCGCAAGGTAAAGTGCAACGGAACGTCCTATTCCGGACGAAGAACCGGTTACCAAAACAGCCTTCTTCTTTTTTACATTTTTTCCAGATTCGATATTCATTTTTTTTCTCCTCATTTAGATTAAGTAAATATTGATCCGTATAAATACCAAAAATCAAAATATAACAAACGTTTGTTTAAAACATACGTTTATATTTAAAAATACATCTATCTTGATTATTTGTCAAGCAAATGTTTTAATGGACTGATTAAAACATCATTTTATGGGAGAATGGTATGTCCACCGCCAGAGAATTAGTAAAAAAGCAAATAATACTGGCTACAATCAGCAGTATAGAAAAAGAAGGTATCAATTCTGTTACTACGAGAAAAGTTGCAAAAGAAGCCGGTGTAAATATTGCTGCCATTAACTACTATTTCGGGTCAAAAGAAGAACTGTTAAGGGGTATACTGGGGAAAACCTTAAAACATTTTTTACAGGATACAGAACTAATACTGGCCCATAAAGATTTAAGCCCCTATTCATTGTTTAAAGTGTTTCTCACTTTTATACTTAGCGGTTCTCTGCAGTATCCGAATATGATGAAAGCTCTGCTTAACAATAATTTGTATAATGCCGGATACAGTGAAAAGTTTTTTCAACAGTTCAAACTGATTGTAGTAAAAGCGGAAAATTTAATAATGCAGTCTTCAAATAATAGAGACCACAGAAAAGCCAGGGTCTCTTTAATGCAGATGGTCAACACAGTACTTACCCCCGGCATAACCCTGTCAATTCAAAAAAAACTGTTCGGGCTCAATTTAAGCCGGCAGGAAGATCTACTCTTTTATATAGAAGAACTCCTGCATCACTACATACCTCAAATAAAAGGTGATGATATTAAAAAGGAAGAAAGCATGGTAGATAGCCTGCTTGAACAGATTTTTAATTCACCTGACAGCGTTTGGGAAACCTAAATGCTGTTCTAATACTGATCAGGAGCCTGGCCGGAACCAATATCAACCTGTAAGTGTTCTGTTCAGGGAAAGCGAAAGATTTTTCAGGTAAGCGAGATTATCCAGGGTAAACCCATCCCACTCCATGGAAAAGAAGGTATTGTTGTGGTAGAGAGGCTCATCCTCAAGAGGAAGAGAGCAGCTCCCCACACTCTCGGGCCAGAGGGAGG
>CAYSXD010000068.1:0-9720 GCA_964434925.1 uncultured Spirochaetaceae bacterium | reverse complement strand
AGCCAGGCCGTTGACTTTATAAAGAAAAATCAAAGTAACACCCGAAAGCTTCCCTGGTGAATTGGTGACAGCCCCAGGGTTATACAACGCTCACGATGTAATTTTGTCGGGTACCCTTTATGTTTTTCAAACCCATAGCGGTTGTCAATCCAGGAATAGCGGATCATCCATCTGTCGCGTGCTGTTTTAGCAAGTATGGATGCCGCCTGAATTTCTCTTATTTTAACATCCCCCTTAACAATTGCATAAACGGGGCGTGATATGTCCGGGACAAATATACCGTCAACAAGTACCTGCTCAGGCAGCGTATGCAAATTATTAAACGCCCTGCGCATGGCAAGGAGAGAGGCATGATGAATATTAATTCGATCAATTTCCCCGGGCCAGACCCATCCTAAAGCGTAATCAACAGCTTTTTCAAAAAGTACCAGTGCCGCGGCTGTTCTCTTTTTTTCAGAAAGAGCTTTTGAGTCATTAAGTATTTCAAAGGGAAAGTCCGGTGGAAGAATAACGGCAGCAGCTGTAACAGGCCCGGCAAGCGGTCCTCTCCCCGCTTCATCAATTCCACATACGATACACATGGGAGAAGAGTATTTCATCTCCTGCAGGGATGTCAATTGGACGGAACAGCTTCCTTTACATTTATCTTTATGGTATAGTAGGCGGGAAGTTTTGGCATAATAAAAAATGGAGCAAGTGTGTTTTTAAAAAGCGTGGAAATATTTGGATTTAAATCTTTTGCGGATCGCAGCAAGATCGAGTTTACCGACGGCATTAGCGCGCTTCTCGGACCTAACGGGTGTGGGAAAAGTAATGTTGTTGACAGTATTAAATGGGTTCTGGGCGAACAGTCAACAAAAATGCTTCGTGCCGAAAAAATGGAGGATGTTATATTTAACGGGACGGAAAACCGGAAGGCCCTAAATATAGCGGAAGTGACCCTGACACTCTCAAATGGTGACGGTATTCTTCCGATGGAAGTGGAAGAGATAGCAATAAAACGACGGTTATACAGGTCCGGCGAGAGTGAATATTATATCAATAATACTCCGGTCAAACTGAAGGAACTGAAGGAATTGTTCTTTGATACGGGAATAGGGAAATCATCCTACTCTGTTATGGAACAGGGAAAGATAGATCAGATATTATCCAGTAAACCGGAGGAACGGAGGTATCTTTTTGAAGAAGCTGCCGGTATTACAAAGTACAAACAGAAAGGTACGGAGGCAGAGCGAAAACTACAGCGTACAGAGGAAAATATGCGGCAGGTTGAGAGCATATTGTCTGAAGTGAAACGTTCATATGAATCTTTGAAAAAGCAATCGGAAAAGACGGCACTGTATCGCGATTATAAAGAAAAAATTTTTAATTTTGAACTTGATCTGCATCTTCTCAAACTGAAATCATTTTTAGAGGAAAGTGAAAAAAAGGAAGAAAAACTCAACCGGACAGTTGAAAAAAGGGATGAATTAAAGGGAAAGATAGACGCAATAAATGAATCTCTGGAAGAAAATCTTGATGTTGTGAACACAATGGAATCAAAACTGATAGAAAATCAGAAGCACATTTACGGAATTGAAATTGAGAAAAACAATCATGATAACCAGATCAATTTATTGAACGAACGTTCCTCTGAACTGGAAAAGCAGATTGAAGCTGATAAACTGAAGGAAAAAGGGGTCCTTGAAAAAATAGCAAAATTAAAAGGAGTAATCGCGCAGAAAAGAGAGAGTCTTCGTGATTTTGTAACACGACTTGAGGAAATTGACAGGAATATAAAAGAGTTTTCCTCCAGCATAGAAACAGCTGAAAACAGAATAACGGGTAATGAAAAAGAAATAAACAGTAATGAAACAAGAATACGAACCCTGGAGGCGAACCAGGAAGAAATTCGCGGCTCTCTTCAGGGAATTACAGACGACATTGTAACAGAACTCGACCGGCGATTAAAGGAAACCGGATATTCCTATACAGGACGAAAGGAAACAGAACAGAGCATTGAAAGTAATTTCGAAAGTATATCACGGAAAATAAAGGGGAAGATTGCACTTTTAGAGGACATGCTTTCTACGGGAGGAGGGAATTCTGACGGTAATAGTGACATGTTAATAAAATTGAAGCTAGGCTTATCTGATGTTATAGTGACTCTTGATGTTTTATACGGAAAAATTACCGAATTGAAAGAGGCTATCCCTTCATTTATAGATGATTTTTTAGCCCCGGAAGGAATCATTACAAAAAAGAGGGAGTATGATGAGGCTCTTGAAGGTTTAAAAAAGGAAATTATGGAAAGGAAAGGTAAAACGGAATCTTTACGGCGGGAAAACAAAGAACTTGCTTCCCGTATTGTTACCTATCGTGAAACTCTTCAGAATTTACAGATAAACCAAGCAACTCTTATAGCCCAGCGGGATACGGTAAATGAAAGTATCATTGCCGGTGAAAAAAATGTTCAGGAACAGGAATGGGAAAGAAATGAGATTAAAGAACAGGTGAGTTCGAGCAAAAAACGCATTAGTGATATTGAGAATAAAATTAAAATAATTAGACAGGAACATGGAAATCTGGAAAAACAGGAGAAAAATTTAAAGAAAGAATTGCAGAAACTTGAAACAGGTATCACCACGAAAAATAAAGATCTCCTTAGTAAAGAACAAACGCTGAAGAGTAGAATGGAAGGACTGGGCAAAATACAGGGATCGGTGGAACTGTTAAAAATAGAACTTTCTTCTTTGAAAACAGAAGTCAAAAACCTTTATGATAATTTTTTTGAAACACATTCGAGGGATTTGAAAGAATTCGAAGACCGGGTTTTTGAAATAGAAAAAACGTCCAGACAAATAAAGGAAACGTTATCCGGAGTAAAAGAAAAATTCAGGAGCCTCGGTCATGTTAATCTTATGGCTCCGGAAGAATTTACCGAAGTAAAAGAACGGTATGAGTTTTTATCAGGACAGCTGGATGACCTGTATAAAGCAAGGGAAGATCTTACTCGAATTACAAAGCAGATCCGCATTGAATCAACTGAACTTTTTCTTGAAACATACACAAAAATTAAAAAGAATTTTCATGTTATGTTCAGACGGCTTTTTGGAGGTGGCAGAGCAGAAATACGGCTTTCAGATCCTGATTCCGTTTTAACTTCTGGTATTGAATTTTACGCTCAGCCGCCCGGGAAAAAACTTGAAAATATTGCACTCCTCTCAGGAGGCGAACGGTCTCTTACTGCTGTAGCTCTTCTATTTGCTACCTACATGGTTAAACCGTCTCCTTTTTGTATTCTCGATGAGATTGATGCTGCTCTTGATGAAGCAAATGTCAGCAGATTTGTCACACTCCTTATGGAATTCAGCGTAAAATCGCAGTTTATTGTTATTACACACAATAAAAAAACAGTTACCGGCGCTAAAACTCTCCTGGGGGTTACAATGGAAGATTCAGGTATCTCAAAACTCATTACTATTCGTCTGGATGAAAAACAGCTTGAGGAAACGTAACCTATGGGTTTTATAACCAGAAATGAATTTAAAATATACTTTCTTATTGTTGGTAGTATTGCTCTGATTGCCGTTCTTATAACACTTGTTATATTTTTACCGGGATATCTCAGGTATCAAACCGCCACAAAAAAAACTATACAAAAGACAATTGATACATCACAAATTATCTCTGAGCTAAAAATACCTGAAGAGTATTCACAGCTTCTCGATCAAAACTGGATTCATTATTATAAACCCGGTACACCATGGACTAAGAAGGACAGTAAGCCATATTGGGTTGATCCAAAAAAGATGGCATTAAAATATCTGGATGCAAAAAATTCAAAAATGATAAAAGACATGCTGGATAAATATGAATAGGGCTTACTGGGTTGTTTTTTCTGTTGTTTTTTTTCTTATTTTTTCATGTGCAACACGTAACGCTGTAAAGCCATTACCTTTTGTATTATCAGAAAAAAAACCACCCGGTTCTGAAGTAAAACAGAATAAGAAAATCCCTTTACCTCATGTGAGAGAAGGTGTAAAAAAGCAGGCAACAACTAAAACTGAAATTCCTGGAATAATTATTGTATATGACGGGAACCCCATACGGGAAATCGTACATATACCTGGAATTCCATTACCCGCTCTACCTCCGATAAAACCGGTAATTATCAGTGCCCCTCCTCTATCAATGCAAAAAATTGCAGAACCGGGGATTCCTCCATTATTGGCAGCTGAACCTGTTCATAAAGAAGAGCCGGAAAAGGAAAATACCCATACGGGAAAGCCGTCGAAAAATCTTCTTTCAAGGAAAAATACTTCTGATAGAGGAATAGTTTCTTCGAAAAGCAGTGATAGTATTAAAAAAGAGCTAACGTTTTATCATAAAGGCAAAGTTACCGTACCCCTTAATGGTACCGGTTGGATTGTAACAAAGGTCCATCCGGGAAAAGGTATTGAATTTGATGATAAGTTAATCTCGGATAATAACGATATTTTTTATTTTAGTGTTTCTCTCTATGGTGATTTTACTATTACCTTTCAAAAACAGGATAATGCAGGTTCCTCTGATAAGGAAATGATTTTACTCCTTCATTGTAAAGAAAAGAAAGATAAAAGAGGAGTTGAAGGGGCCATTGGTGAAGGTAAGGCAGCTGTGGTGCACGTAAAAAGTTTAGATGAATATATCGATTCCGGAAATTATAAAAAAGCACTTGAAGTATATCCCAAACCGGATGTTCTGCGTACATTGTTAATCAAAGGTATCAATACCCGTACGGTGGGACCTCTTATACCTTTTTACAATGAGGTTTATAAAAATGCGGAACCGCTTAAGTTTGTTTTCAGAGAGAAGGATTTTATTCCACTGGTGATTGATGCCGGTAAACTGTTTATTAGTAAAAAATTTATAAAACAAGGAGTCCACCTCCTTGAAACATGTTTTTCCGGGGCTGGAGAAAATTATACTATGGATTCCGTTTTATTTATACTGGGGAATGTCTATCAAAATGAAAAAGTTATTCGAAATGAAAAAAAAGCGGTATTTTACTATAAAAAGCTGGTGGATGAGTATCCGGCCAGCGTGTATTGGGATGAAGCTCATAAAGAATATATGTTTCTCAAACGGCGGTACATAGATATACGATAAAGGCTTAATCAACCGAAGATAGTTGACAGATGAAGCACTTTTACGGTATAACAGCCTAAAACTCTGAGGGTAACTAAGGGAATGCTGGATAGAATTTCGCAGAAATTTACAGATATAATTCGAACCGTCTCCGGTAAATCTTCCATTTCTGAAAAGAATATAAAAGATACCGTAGATGAGATAAAAATTGCATTACTCGAAGCTGATGTAAATTTGCGGGTTGTGAGAAGATTTGTCAATCGCACTGTCACGGAAGCCTCCGGGGCTAATGTGCTTCGTTCTGTTAATCCGGGGCAGCAGTTTATTAAAATAGTTTATGATCGAATGGTTGAACTCCTTGGTTCTACAAAACAGGACCTTCAGTTAAAAGGGCCTGATGCTGTTTCAGTTATACTTCTTATGGGGCTACAGGGTTCAGGCAAAACAACAACCGCCGCAAAGCTGGCTTTACGTCTAAAAAAAGAGGGTCGCAGACCACTTCTTGTAGCTGCGGATCTTGTTCGTCCTGCAGCGATTAAACAACTTCAGATTCTTGGTAAACAGATAGATGTTGAAGTGTTTGAGGAAGATACTAAAGATGCTTTGAAAGTGGTTAAGCGGGCCGTAGCGTATGGGAAAAAGAATTTATTTAATACAATAATTATTGATACTGCCGGTCGACTTCATCTTGATGAAGCAATGATGAAGGAAGTTAAAGAAATACGACGCATAGTTTCTCCTGATGAAACACTTTTTGTGGCAGATTCCATGACAGGGCAGAACGCTGTAACGATTGCGAAAGAATTTGACGAAAAAGTTGGAATCAGCGGTATTATCCTGAGTAAATTCGACTCCGATGCCAGAGGTGGCGCGGCTATCTCGCTAAAAAGTGTTACCGGAAAAGCATTAAAGTTTATTGGTGTCGGAGAGAAGCTTGAGGATCTGGAGCTTTTTTATCCGGATCGTATTGCTTCCCGTATTCTTGGTATGGGCGATGTTGTCAGCCTTGTGGAAAAAGCCCAGGAGACAATGGAGGCCGATGAGGCAGAAATACTGCAGAAAAAAATGAGGTCCGCGACCTTTACCCTGCAGGATTACCTGGAGCAATTTCAACGTGTTCGTAAAATGGGCAGTGTAGAGTCTATTCTGGAAATGATACCCGGAGCGAAAGGTTCTGTTAATGCTGATGATGTGAATTTGGATGAAATGAAAAAAGAGGAAGCTATCATTCTTTCCATGACAAAACGGGAACGGTACAATCACAGAATTATCAGCCCGTCCAGAAGAAAGCGTATAGCAAGGGGATCGGGAACTTCAGTATTTGATGTTAATAAGCTTTTAAAGAAATTTGAAAAGACCCGGCTTATGATGAAAAAAGTTGTTAAAAATAAAAAATATCAGGCACAATTGATGCAAGGCCTGGGATTATAACGTAGAGATAAGTACCGTAGGAGGTTCGAGTGAGTGTAAAAATCAGACTAAAACGGTTTGGAACAAAAAAAAGACCGTATTACAGAATTGTCATTATGGATTCAAGATCAGCAAGGGATAGTCGTACCCTTGAAGAAGTAGGTTACTATCATCCGATTGAAAAAAAAGACAACCAGGTAAAACTTGATGTTGATCGGATAAAAAACTGGATTCGAAAAGGTGCCCAGCCAACACCGACAGTTAAAAGACTGCTGAACAAAAATGATATTTTTATGGAAAGAAAAGCTGAATAATAGAGGGTATTACTGTGGAAAAGGATCTTGTTGTATATATCGCGAAATCGCTTGTTGATGATCCTGATGGTGTTGTCGTTAATATGATCGAAGGTGAGAAATCGACTATTCTGGAATTAAAAGTATCCCCGGAAGATATCGGCAAAGTGATTGGAAAGCATGGAAGAATAGCAAAAGCTATGAGAACCATTTTAAGCGCGTCAGCAACCCGGACAGGAAAAAGAATGGTACTTGAAATTCTGGACTGATGGAAAAAATTGCAATTGGCAGGATACGCTCGCCCCACGGGGTGAAGGGCTATTTGAAGATACAGAGCTTTTCAGGTGAAATAGAGCATTTTCTCTCCTTAAAAGATATTGTACTAAAATATAAAACTGCAGAGAAAATATTTTCCGTCATTGATATTAAAAAAATCGGAGCCTCTGTATTACTTAAACTTAGTGGTATTGATACTCCGGAAGAAGGAAAGCGTTATTCCGGCTGGGAGATTTGGGTGGATAAAACGTATGCGTCACCTCTGGCTTCCGGGGAATATTATATCTATCAGATGATCGGGAGTAGTTTGATCTTTAATAATAATACCGTTGGTATTATTATTGGGATTACTGATAACGGTATAAGCGACCTTCTTGAGGTTAAGGGTGATAAAGGTTCTTTTATTATTCCGTTTACGAATGAGTTTGTTGGAAACGTAAATCTGAAAGAACATACAATAGAGTTGAAAGACGAAAGGTTATTATCATGAAAATGACAATACTTACCTTATTTCCGGAGATTATTGAAGGTTATTTCAGTCATTCTATCATGGCTAAAGCTGTTAAAAAGGGCATTGTTGACTACCTGACAGTGAATATTCGTGATTTTGCGTATGACCGTCATCGCACGTGTGATGATTCTCCTTTCGGTGGCGGGCCGGGGATGGTTTTAAAACCTGAGCCTCTGGCAGAAGCGCTGGATTTTGTACAGGCTCGTGAGAAGCGGGTTGTTTTTGCCAGTCCTTCGGGAATACCGTTAACCGTAAAGTATGCCCAGGAGCTTTCAAAAGCAGATGACATTGTTTTTATTTGTGGAAGATATGAAGGGATAGATCAACGTATTTTAGATATGTATGTTGATGATGAAATATCAATTGGGGATTATGTTATTTCCTCAGGTGAAGTTTCGACACTGGTTATTATTGATGCTGTCTACCGGTTGATGGAGGGGGTAATAAACGGTGAATCTCTCGTGGAGGAAAGTTTTACAGATGGTTTGCTGGAATACCCTCATTATACGAGACCTGCTGAATTCCGGGGATCTAAAGTTCCGGAAGTTCTTATTTCCGGCCATCATGCAAAGATAAAAGAGTGGCGTAAACATAAACAGCAGGAAAAAACCGAACAAAACCGTCCGGATTTGATAGCTAAGTTGCAATAATTTTAAAAAAAAGATACTATGACAATAGTATTAAGGTGAAATAACGAAATTAAGGGGAAATATATGGATCTTGTAAAGAGTATTGAAGCAGAACAACTTAAGGATAATCCTGAGAATTTCAGGATTGGAGATACGGTTAAGGTGTATTTTAAGATTATTGAAGGACAGACAGAACGTATTCAGGTTTTTGAAGGTCTTGTTCTGGCCATAAATAACAGTGGAATTAAAAAAACTTTTACTGTACGTAAAATGTCATACGGGGTTGGAGTAGAGCGGATATTTCCTCTTCATTCCCCACGGATAGATAAAATTGAGGTGGTAAGACGCGGGAGAATTAGAAGAGCAAAACTTTATTACATCCGAAAGCGTATTGGGAAAGCCGCTAAGGTTCCTGAACTCATAAGAAGAAAGGATTCAAAAAAGAAAAAAGCTGTGTAATGAATATCAGCACTGTACATATTCAAACAAAACATGCCGGATCGTTACATTCTTTTCGGTCCGGCAGTTTTGTTTCTTTTACCGTTAAAGAAAACAAAGGCAGCGGGGTTTATACCATTGTTTTAAATAGTATGCTATTTCAGGTGCAATCAAAAAAAAAACTTATTCCGGGGCAACAGTACCAGGCGGTTCTTTTAAAACTGCTTCATAAAATAGAATTGAAAATTCTTGGAAATAAAACTCTTTCCTCCAAAGTTCTTGGTGACTTGTCTTTACCTGTAACAAAAGAGATGAATATGATTGTTACTGCTTTGATGAGGAGTGGAATTCCCATTAACTCAGCTACTATTGGAATTATGCAAAAAGGCAGCACTTATATTAATAAAAAAAATAAAGCTCTCTATCGTATTCTTACTTTTATGATTGAAAAGCAAATTCCAATTACAAAAGATTCGATTCTTTCTTTATATGGTCTGTTCACTTTTGGTGAGGATAATTCGGAAAGAGGAGCGGAACATCGAAATAGAAAAAATAATGACAATAAAAAAGAAAAGAATCAAAATGAGATGATGGATTCCACCCTGAAAAATTACATTTTGCGGGATGACGGGAAGAATTCTCTTCTTAAATATTTTAATCATCGTAAAGGGCAGAGAAAAAACAGTGTTATCATACCCCTTAAGTATCATACTGATACTGACCATTCCGGAGTATTAACGGTAACACATGACGCTCGGAATAACCTTTCAGGGTTTACTCTCCAATTACACGATAGAGCTTCCTGGAAATTTGTTCTTTCCAGAGAACAGAAAGGTTATAGAATGGAAGTGTTTTCTGATAATATCTATAAAAAACAACGATTATTACCTCTGTATAAAGAATTAAAAGAAAAACTGCATAAAAAAGGAATAAAAATTGACGATATTATAAGTAGCAATAGTTTTTCAGATGATTTTTTTGGCGAATCCGATATTGATTATAAGAGCATTAATGAGGTTGTGTAGGAAAGAATGAAAAAAGCAATAACTCTCCG